>CAZFXE010000025.1:0-11398 GCA_964522945.1 uncultured bacterium | reverse complement strand
CATCAGCAGCAGAGGCCATTTCTTCATATTGTTTTTCAAAGAGAAGATGTAGAGCAAAGAAATGAGGACCTTTGACATTCCAATGAAAATTCTGGGTCTTTAGATAAACGGAATAGCTATCGGCTAAATAATGGCGCAGCTCGTCTGCGACTTTTTTGCGCCCTTGCTCTGTCATCCCGGATTTCATTTTCATGCTTGACCTCGCTATAACTTTTGCATAACGGATCAAAGGATTATTTTCAACGATTGCTATTATTCAAAAAAATCACTAAACTCGCCTGAGAAAAAAGGGGTCTTTAATGGGCGTTCTGGCCAATCTTTACACACTGTTCAGTAGCAAGGGATCAAAATGACAACTTTATCTTCAGTCGCAAGAGCCGTTGGACGGGGCCATTTCAATGTGTTAGTAAATACAACGGCAGCTTATTCGGCCAGCGTCTTCGTGTCTAAGTACCGTCCTCATAACCGGGATGTCGCCATTATTGTTGCTATTGATACGATTTTCCGCATCGCCATCACACATGTCTTAGATGCATTGAAAATCCCGTTTCTTGAAAAAGAAACGGCAGGCCACCTGCTATTTCCTTGTTTGACACTTTTAACACAGCCCCTAAGCGTCAAGTTCGCACAAAGATTTTGCAATGCCAATTTTGTTTGGAGCACGAAAATGCGCTACCTTGAAGTGTTTGGATTTATTGCTCTCGGCTGGAAAGTCAACATGATGATCAAAGATGTGCTGTATTTAGTAGGCATAAAAAAAGCTTAAAAAAAAGGAAGATGATATGACAACTGTTCTAAGCAAAATTGCTCCTAACTTAGCCATTCATACTGTGGTGGCTCCGCTAACCATTTATGGCCTCCATCAGCTGTACCCAGCTCCTAATGTTGGTTTTCTTGGCATCGCGTGCGCGGTGTGTGCTTGTACTAGCATCACGATCACAACTTTGGGCACTGAATATGCAAGTAGCTTAACGAAACAGCATGACAGAAAAGATTCCCTATTTTATCGGATCAATTCACTCTCATGTATGAGTCTTGGCATTCTTCTACCTATTTTTGTAAGATATGTCGGTCAAAGCATAGGAATTCAAGTTCCTGGATACCTAAAAACAGTGGGTTATTTTACTTTAGCAACCAATGCTTCATGGGCTGTTAAGCATATATATGAAATCCTTAGCGATGCTTATTATTCCTATTACCCCAAGCCAACGACAAAACAGAACCTCTTTTGACAGAAAGCTCCATTCCTGATAGGTTGGGAAGTTATCCTAGGAGTGGTTCAAGTGCTGGGTGTGTTTCTAGATACAGAGACCAATGGACTCAATGCGTTTAAGCATCGAGTATTGGAGATTGCTTTCAAGATCGTCGATCTAAAAACCGGCGAACTGAAAGAGTCGTACCATACGATTATTCATCAACCGGACAGCGTCTGGAAAAGCAGCGATCCCTCCAGCCTCAAAGTCAACGGATTTACCTATGAGAAATTGCTTCAGGGGAAAAGAGCCGACATCGTTGCGACCGAGATCACCAACATTTTACAAAGAAACCAGATTCGAAGAAGCGAAGCTGTCTTCATCTGCCAAAATCCTTCTTTCGATAGGATCTTTTTTTCTCAGCTGGTCGATCCCGATATCCAAGAAAGCCTGAACTGGCCGTACTACTGGCTAGATCTTGCTTCGATGTATTGGGCAGAGAGCATCCGGAAAGGAAAACAAGATCCGAAGCATTATCCATGGGTTACGGGGTTTTCAAAAGACCGGATCGCTGCGGTTTATCATCTGCCGGCAGAAGAGCAGCCGCACCAGGCGATGAACGGCGTTGATCATCTGCTTTTATGTTATGAAAAAGTTATAGGTTTTAAATGAAATCTCTCTTTTTGATGTGTATTTTATCCCTTCCTCTTGCTGCGCTCACATTGCATGAATCCGAGCAGCAAGCTTTGGAGTCAAACGTCGCTATTCGTTTGACAGAACAAGATGTTTCCCAGCACAATTACCAGCATCTCCAATCGATCTTGTCATGGCTGCCGAATTTAAGCTTCGGGTCGATGTACGCAGCGCTGCAAAAGCCTCAGAATATTTCTCATAGTCAAAGGCAAAGACAACTCTTCAACAATCAGTTTGTATTGACGCAGCCTATATTTTCTCCGAATCTTTTGGGAGATCTGAAACTCACCAAAATCGCTCAGCAAGGCGCTTTGGCCGGAAGAGAAATGGCGATCAATGACACCCTTTTCCAAGTCCGCACTTTATACTTGGAGGTGCTGTTTACCCAAAAAGCTGTTGCTGTTGAAAAGCAGGTCATTGGATATTTAACGACAGCGTATGACGATCAGCAAAAAAAATATCAAGCTGGCGGTGGGACCACATTAGCTGTCAGCCAAGCTAAATCAGCACTATCACAAGAGATCACGAGGTATTACAGCACCGTCAAAGCAGCCAGCGATGCTAAACAACAATTTGTTTTAACAATCCACCTTGATCCATCGAAAATCCAAGATTTAAAACTCGATGATTCGATTGGGATAAAAGACTATCCCCTCTTACAAGAAAAACTGGCAAAGCTCAAGGCTGTTGTAGGTGGAGATATTGCACAGCCGGCATCTTTAGAGAGTCCATTTGCGGTATTTTCTGAAGGAGAAATACACGATTGGATCAACCTAGCAAGATTGAATCGGCCTGAGCTGAAAAGGTCGCATATTTATGTCAAAGCTTCAGAGGAAAAATCCCGTCAGACTAAATCGCAATACCTGCCCAAAATCGAAGCTTTTGCCGACTACGGATATTATACACCTGTCAATGGTCAGTTTTTCCGACAAAAAAATGACTTTGCCGGAGGAGTTCAGCTTTCCTGGTCTCTCTTTGACAGTTTTAAAAGAGAAGCTAAAGTTTGGGAAGGCACAGCGCTGAAAAAAGCAGCTGTCATTGCATATGCATATGAGAACTCAAGAGTCGAAGTCACTATCCGCAATGACATCCAGCAAGTCGAAGAGGCGCTGTTTGTTTATCTGACAGCGTTAGATAATGCGGAGCTGGCCAAACAGGTTTTAAATGAGGCCTGCATCAGTCTTTCTTCTGGGACCATAACCGATGCCGACTACCAAAATGCCACCCGAATGGCGGCCCAGGCCGATCTCGGACGAGAGCAAGCTGAGTTCAATTACTTAAAAAGTTATTTTCAACTCAGACACGATGCAGGAATAGATGCTAGTGACTTTTGCCCCTAAATCGGCATAAAAAAATATTTCATTGAAAGCAACTCTTTCGATCCCTACAATGACCATGAATTTCTAGGATAATAATAATGGGCTTCATAGGCGCTTTTACACCTCTTGTTGAGATCTTTGTTATCGCCATCATCCTGAATTACTTGCTTTCCTTTTTTTGGAACACAAGATCGATGGATCTTCTCATTGGCGTACTGGCGTTCTTGATCATTTTTGCTATTACATCTCTTCTCCATCTGCCGATTCTCTATACGATTATGACCAATTTGGCCAATGTCGCAGCGATTGCAATTTTGGTGATTTTTCAGCCTGAGCTCCGAGTGGCCTTATCAAAACTTAGTTTAAAGGGAAAAAGATACCGGGAAGTGACGGAATTTGATAAATTCTTAGAGCAATTGACAACTTCGGTCTATAAATTGGCCGATAAAAGAGTCGGAGCTTTGATTGTTTTGGAACATGAAGACAGATTAGATGAGTTTGCCCAAAAAGCCGTTCTTTTAAATGCTCGGTTTTCTTCCGAGCTTTTAGAGACGATTTTTGCCGAATCTACTCCCCTCCATGACGGCTCTGTGATCATCCGAGATATGACAGTGGTGGCTGCTGCTGTGATCCTGCCTCTAGCCGATGAATCGGAAGTGACAAGATCTCTTGGAACGCGCCACCGAGCAGCCTTAGGGATCTCTCAGCATTCTGATGCGTTAGTTGTTGTTGTCTCGGAAGGGACCGGCAAAGTATCTCTTGCCAGGGAAAGTGTCATCACGCCTGTGAAGCAAGACCGTTTTAAAGGAATCATCCGCAGCATCTTCAATACAACGCCTGCAAATTCGAAGGCTAAATTTAGCCTCCGCAAGTTGATGGGGGCATAGATGACATTTATTCGAAAAGCATTTCTCCAAAACTGGGAAAGGAAAGTAATTTCCCTATTTTTGGCTATCGTCATTTGGCTGGTGGTCAACCACTCTCTGACAACGACAAAAATTCTAGAAAACGTCCCGATTCGGCTGATTAATATCCCCAACGGCATGACAGTGGATGGACTGCAGCCCAATGGAATGCTCTCGAAAAAGATTTCACTGACCTTGCAAGGAAATAAAACCGAGCTTGTCGAGATTGCCTCCAATGATATCGAGATCGTATTGGATGCGATGGACAAGTCCGATGAATGGCTGGCGACGATTACCCGTAAAAACCTCCTAGCTCTCAATCCCGATATCAATCTCTCTAAGGCCATCAAACGCGTCGTCATCCAAAGACTGCCGATCAACTTCACACGGCTTGTCACGGAAAAAATTCCGGTGGTTGTCACACAGCCGATTGGAGAAGCCCCTCGCGATTACCAATTCCTCGATATTTATCCTTATCGTCTGACCATGACTGTCAGCGGCCCAGAAGCGGTTATCAAGCAGCTCAAAGCTAAAGGAATGAACCTGACCTTCAATCTGAATGACATCTCAAGGGCCGATTTAGAAGCTCAAGACTACAAAACAGATGAAGTGTCGTTTCCTGTACCCGACGCTTGGAAAGAAATTTCAATCCCCTCTCTTTCCGACCGTCCCTTTACCATCGATGATCCCCTAGCGGGTAGTCTTAGAATCGATTTTGTCAGAAGCGATCTCCATCCGATTGCCAAAGCCATCCCCATCAATCTATTTTTCCCTCCGGAATATAGCCTGACCCTCAATCCTGAAACATATTCCTTGGCCTTAGGAGGACTTGTTCAGCGGTTCCACGGTATCCACCTCCTACGCAAATCTCTCTATGCTAAGGGAGTCAGCCACCTTTTTGTCGAGCTCGTCCAAGATATGTTGGAGATTTCGATTTTGCTCTCTCCTAAGAACGAAAAAAAACAGCTCGACTGGAGCGTCCAGTTCCTCAACCCCCGCATCCTTGAAGACAAATACGTCTCTATCCTCATGTCAGATGACAGCAGCACCGATAACGACCCTTCTTATACAAAAAGACGGGAAGAATACCTCCGAGGAAGATTCCGCCATTACATGAACCGCTTCCAGCTTTATAAATCCGACCGCGAAAAATTCGATCTTAAAGTCCAACTCCAAGAGCACAAAATCACCGTTGAAGAATCTTTGAACCTATCTCAGTAAAATTTTTCGTTGGTTTTTGGGATTATTTTGGCCGATTTTTGGTTTTCTTTGCAGAGGTAGTATCAATTCTCGTATACTACCCCTGCAGAGAAAATCGGCTTAAAAGAACCCGCCTTGTCAAATTTGAAGTGCGACTGAAACTTTTTACTGTGATAGGTTCACGAATGAAAACCGTAGCAATAATTAAAAAAGATTTCCACTCCCATGGAGGCCTTGAAAAATCCTCCTGGAGGATCATCCAAGCTTTCAAAGAACGCGGCGCATCCGTCACACTCCTGACTACCCATGAAGTCTCCGCCCCTTGCACCGTTCTCTCTTGCTCCCTCGATAGCAAATTAAAATTTCTTAAGCTTAAAGAATTCGATTCATGGTGCCGATCAACCGTCAAGTCCCATGCCTTCGATGTTGTCTTCAGCATGGACCGGGCATCGTTTCAAACACACCACAGGGCCGGAAATGGCGTCCACGCCGCCTACTTAGCTCTCCGCTGTCAAAAAGAAGGCTTCCTAAAGCGGCTCTCTTTTAAATTGAATCCTCTCCACTACATGATGCTCAAGCTTGAAAAAGCCACCTTTGAAGATCCTTGTGTCAAAGGCATCATTGTCAATTCCGACTATGTTAAAAATCAGATCCTCCAGTTTTATGCTGCAGATCCTTCCAAGATCCACGTCGTCCACAACGGCGTTGAATGGCAAGAGATGGAAAACGACTTCGAAGCTTCTTTTTCCCGCAAAGAAGAGCTTGCTAAAGAGCTGGGCCTCGATCCCAAGACGTTTCAATTTCTCTTTGTCGGACACAATTTCCACCGTAAAGGCCTTTCTCTTTTGCTTCAGGCCCTAGGCCGTCTTACAAGAAGAGATTTCCATCTTTCTGTCGTCGGTACGGATAAACGGCTCACAGCTTACAAACGACAGGCAGCTCAGCTAGGCCTTTCTAAAAATGTCACGTTTTTTTACTCCCAATCCGATACCCGTCCATTTTATCAAGCCGCTGATGCTTTAGTGATCCCTTCCCATTACGACCCGTTTGCTAATGTCACTGTCGAAGCTTTAGCCATGGGACTCTTTGTCGTTTCATCTAAAAATAACGGCGGACATGAGGTCCTACATTCAGATTCAGGCATCACTGTCGACCCTTTTGATCTCGCCAGCTTCACTGCTGCATTAGAGACCGCTCTAAAACATCCTAAAACTCTTGAGTCTGCCCAAAAGATCCGCTCTTTTGTCCAACACCTAGACTTCAGCCACCAACTTGAGAAGGTCTGTCAAATATGCCTCTCTTAAGCTACATCCTTTTCCGGGTTTTTACTTTCCCTCTCCAATTTTTGCCCTACAAAGTCTTGCACAGCCTTGGCAAAATCCTGGGCCTTGCCGTCTACTATCTCTATCCCAAATACCGGAAACGATCCCTTTCTAATCTAGCACTTGCCACTGACCTGCACCTAACTCCAGAACAAATCGTTTCCACTGCAAAAAAATCGCTCCAAAACCTAGCGATAACTTTTTTAGAATATCCCCGCCTCTCAATAGAAAAAAACATCCAGCGTGTAGCCACCTGCCAAAATCCAGAGCCTGCCGCCTCCATCATCAAATCGGGCCAAGGAATCATCTTCTTTTGCGGCCATCAAACCAACTGGGAGCTCCTCTTCTTAGAGGGCACTCAAAGAATGCCAGGCGTTGCCATCGGAAGGCCTATCAAGAACCACTACCTCTATCAATGGATCATGGATCTGAGGCAAAAGTTCGGAGGAACGATCATTCCTCCTAAAAGCGCCTACAAAGAATCTTTCCGAGCCCTCAAACAAGGCAAGTTCGTCGGCATCGTCGGAGACCAAGGAATGCCAGACTCCGGATTTTCCTGTCCCTTCCTCGGCCGCATGGCACACACCTCTCCCCTTCCAGCTCTGCTCTCTTCCCGCACCGGCTGTCCCGTCATGGTTGCAACCACCAAACGAGAATATGGGAGATACACCATCCATTACAGCGATCCGATTTTGCCAACAGAAGATCCGCATGTCCAAATGCGGCAAGTCTTAGCTGTCTTTGAAGCCTCCATTAAAGAGCGTCCTCATGAATGGCTCTGGATCCACAACCGGTGGAAGCAACAGCAGCCCGGCAAGATCTACAAAAAGTTCCGGCATGATGCATTAGCATTTATTTTTCCTGATAATGCAACAGCTCAAGCTTCGATTCCTCAGCTACGCTCACTTTATCCTTTAGAGCAGATCACAGCGTTTGTCCCCTCTGCTTTTGATTCTCCAGATATCGAAGTCAAATCGTATGACGAGCTGTTTGCTCCCGATTACCGATTTAAACTCCTCGTCGACTTCACCCAAAATCTAGAGGTCCAAAAACACTTTTCAAAATTAAGCGCCTTGAATGTCTGCTCGTTTACCACACCCAAGGAATTCTTCACTCATGCCAGCCGATAGATTCTTTGTTGCAGCCCCTCTGAAAAATAATCTCATCCTTGAAGGTGAAGAGTTTCATCACCTCGCTAAAGTGATGCGCATTCGCCTCGGAGAAACCATCGAAATTGTCAATGGACAAGGAGAGTTCGCTGAAGCTGAAGTTCTATCGCTGAACAAAAAAAGCTGCGAGCTAAAGATCGTTTCCCACAAGAAAGTTCCTCCCCCTGAACAAATTCTCATCTTAGCCCTCGCTCTTACGCGTCCAGCTTCCTTGGAATGGACCCTAGAGAAAGCGACAGAGCTTGGCGCCACTGAAATTTTGCTTTTCCCAGGTGAGCGGGGTGAAAAAAAGGACCTGTCCAAGTCTCAGATCCACCGCCTTGAGACAATCTTGATCAATGCACTCAAACAATGCGGCAGACTCTACCTTCCAAAAATCGTTCTAAAACCTCCGCTAGAGCAGTGGCAGATCCCATCCGGCTCGCTATTCTTTGGAGATTTGTCAACACCAGTACCGTTAAAGGGACCCTTTGATAAAACCGTGGTGTTCTTCATCGGACCAGAGAAAGGCTTTTCCCCAGCAGAAACCCTAGTTTTAAGAGAAAAGTTTAAAGCCCACCCCATTTCCCTGCATGAAAACACCCTCCGCGCTGAGACAGCGGCCATCACCGTCTTAAGTCAGTTCTCCCTCTTGAAACTGTCCTAGATTTTATCCCCCTTCACAGATATACTTCTCCGCAAATTGAGGTTTTATATGGCCATTTCTTTACCTTCATCGACAACTTCTCATATTAATTCTTCAGTTCCTGTGAATTTGAAGAGTAGATCTCCATTTAATTGGGATAAAGTTAATAGCGAAGCCATCTTTGCAATCTTTAATCATTGTATTGCCAAAGGATACGTCGGAAGACTCCTCGCATTTGCCTACACGAATAAAAATAATTACAACCTAGTTACATCATGGGTAAAGGCGATAAATCTGCAACAGATCTGCATTCTTCTGGATATCCTGGATGCAAAAAAGCTCGGGATTGAAATCAAAGATGAGCCAAGCCTCAACAAGTTCGAAGCGATTAAGTGGTATCAGGCTTTTGCTCCTTACATAGAGAACAATGACGGTCTTACGATCCTAACTATGTCCAAGGGCCTTACGTTCCGTCATCTGATTGACCTCGCAGAAAAAAATAAAATAACGCTCACGATTAGATGGGATCAAATTCCAAGTGAGCTTGAGCATGCTCCTGTAGAAGATACTTACCGAGTGATCATTAGCAATAACATTGTTCAAAAGATCATTAATGCCAAGTTACGAACGACTCGCGGCAAGACGTATGATTATAAAGAGTCTCTGGTGCGTAGGATTGGATTTGATCAGATGCCGACACTTCTAGAGCAAGCCGCTCTCTGTATCTATCAGGTTATTTTTAATAAAAAATACCCCTATGGGCAAAACCCACTCACATATGGAAGTTCACTGCGCAGTCATAGATCTTCCTTGCTTATTGGGAACTGCGGCTCTAACCACCTTGATATCATCTCCTCGGTTAAAGAACCCGAACTACGCGGCGCAGGGGGCCGGCGGAAGCTCAAAGGACTTGTAATTCCCACCTCTTGAAATGTCCTTGAACTTTTTCTCTCTGCAAAGATACGCTTTTTTGCAATTTGAGGTTTTATATGGCCGTTTCCTTTCTTTCATTGGCAACTTCTTTTGTGCAGTTCTGTGGAAGCATTATTTCCCCTATCGCTGCAGATCTTGCGACTACCCGTGTGTTCAAATGTACGGCATACTGTGGCCAAGCGCAATCTGCTGGAGTTGCCGTAGGCCTTGGAGTTTTATGTTTTGTTGGAACACAAACCAGTACGATAACCGGATCATGGGGAGCCTGGCTCTATTTGGTGTATAAAATTATGAGCATCGAAGATTTGCGACCTTCAAAGCAGAATCTTGCTGCATCTATGCAAGCTGCGGAAAAACAGTTTTTCACAATCCAAAAGTCGTTGGTCTATGTTTCTTATGAGGCGCTCGATTATAAGGATCCAGAATTTAACACCCAATTTATGGCTCTCTCTAAGGAATTAATATCTCAAAGGGATCCGCTCCAAGAAATATGGGAAGATCCAGACTTCTTGATCAAAACACAAGAGATCATGAACTGTTGTCAACACACTTTGTTCGGAGTTCACACCATCTTAAATCGACAAGCGGCAAGCCTAAGCATGCAGGAAGCGCTTGAACCCCGCTTACCAAAAATGGCTAAGCTTTTAAAAAATCCTGATTATGCTTTTGAAGAAAAACTCTTTGACAAAGCTTTCTGTCTCCTTAATCTAATTTATCGATTGGTCCGTTGTAAAGGCTTCTTAATTTCACTGCCAAATCTCCTCAATCATCCTGAAGATGGAGATTTCTTTCAGCTTGTTAGCAGCGAAGCAATTAGCCCCGAATATAGCGATCTTTTTATCTCAGGAGAAGGACAACTGTGTGAATTGAATAAGATTTTTAATGCTACGCAAGATCGGCTAGCCAAGCTACTCCAGCTCGTTTACCCCGGATCTCCTCTCAACGTAAAAGATGAGCAGCCCACCCCTGGCGACTGTGGGAATGGAAATCTATTCTGGATAAACACTTAACTTGTGTAAGTCATTGGCATAGTGATTTTTGATTTTCTATGATACACTGCTGCTCATGACTAATGGACGGTTTCAAAATTTAGATGCGGTTTCACCCAAGGGATTCTTAGACGTCTTAAAGTGGAAGCTCAAAGCCAAGCCAGCGCCTTGGCCTAAGAAAGTCGAAAATGCCCTTAAACCCGAGCTACCGTCTAAAATCGCCTCCAATGAGGTCTATGCGACCTTCATCAACCATTCCAGCGTTCTTCTTCAGCTTGAAGAGCTCAATATCCTCACCGATCCGATCTTCTCTGATGTCACAGGACCTAACTCCATAATGGGAGTCAGAAGAGTCCGAGCTCCCGGAATCGCTTTTGAAAAGCTCCCTAAAATCGATGTCGTTCTGCTCAGTCATAACCACTATGACCACTTGGATGTTCCATCGATTCGAGATCTCTGGAAAAGGGACCATCCGCTGTTTATCATCCCGCTAGGAAATGGAAAGCTGATCCGCTCTCTTGGAATTCATAAGATCGTTGAACTCGACTGGTGGCAGCAGCACCATTTAACGGCCCGCCAATCGTTTATTCTGACTCCGGCCAAGCATTGGTCCAGACGAGGCCTTTTAGACTATTGCAAAGCCCTTTGGGGTGGTTTTATTCTCAAGTCCCCTGAACTTCAGATCTTTTTTGCCGGAGATACCGCATATAGCGGTCATTTTAAGATGATCCAAGAGCGGTATGGAGCGATGGATCTCAGTTTACTCCCGATCGGCGCTTATGAGCCAAGGTGGTTCATGGAAGAATTCCATATGAATCCTGAAGAAGCCGTCCAAGCTCACATCGATCTAGAATCAAACTTGAGCATGGCAATCCATTTTGGAACATTCCGTTTAACGGATGAAGGAATTAATGATCCTGTCAAACATCTCCAAAAAAGCTTAACTGCCCGGAACTTGAGCAATTTTATCGCTCCGGACCATGGGCAAACCATCTGCATCAATAGCCTCTAAGAAGATCTTCTCAAAATGCGCAGGTGAAAATAGCTGCG
>CAZFXE010000024.1:0-15335 GCA_964522945.1 uncultured bacterium | reverse complement strand
GATATTTTTGTGTTTGCTACTCATGTTAATTCTCCAAATCTTTTAATCTTCGTTTCGCTGTTTCTAGCTCTTGTGGTGGCGTTTTCTGCGACTTTTTGAAAAATGCATGTAATAACACCATATCTTTACCACGAACTGTGAAAAACACTCTAGCTATGCCGTTCGGGATCGAACTTCTAACTTCCCAAAGTTTACCGGTCAAATGTTTAACAATCGGCATTCCTAAAGGCCATACCATCTGAGCTGTTCGTATATCTTCTCCGATTATCCTTTTCAACTCTTTTGAAAGAGATCGCAACCATTC
The DNA here is from genome assembly GCA_964522945.1 of uncultured bacterium. Lineage (GTDB taxonomy): Bacteria > Chlamydiota > Chlamydiia > Chlamydiales > Rhabdochlamydiaceae > PALSA-1444. Next base: position 15,031 of record CAZFXE010000024.1, on the reverse strand, counting down.
TTTCACGTGTTCATTGCCGCTCGGGGATCGATAGAACTTTACGTCTAAATCTGGTTTTTCCTTGGTTTCCACAATCTCCTCATACTATGAATGTACCAAAATAGGTACATTTCAATCTAGTAGAATTTTTATCAGGCATAGGCGGCTACATTTTAATTAGAACATTCTAAGGCTGTTGAATGCTGAGCTTCTTAAGGCGGGTCCAGAGGATGAGCATGAGCAGAAGGAAAAACAGGAAAAATAGCGGCATTGCTAGAGCTGATTCAGGGTAGATACACTCCGAGAGGAAAACCGAAACCACGATCGTGCCGATATTGAGGAAATTAAAGACAGCCGAGGCGTTGGATTTGTTTTTAGCAGTTGAGAGTCCATAGGACGAGATGTTAGCGTATCCTAATCCTTGAGAGACGTAAATCAAGGCCATTGGGAGAAAGAGAGATAGGGCAGTAGGGCCTGAAATCACAAAAGGAAACAACATGGTCATTAGTGCGAATATGGAGCCTAATATTGTCCACTTGATGATTTTCATGACGGCAAAACGGCCGATCATGGCAGAGGCCAAGAATGATCCGATGATTAATCCAATTGGCGGGATTAAATTGTAGATTCCAAACTTGCTAGGACTTAATCCGACTAAATTAATACCGATGAATGGGGCTTTTGAGCCGAAGATATAGATCAGAGCCCCTCCACATCCCATCATGAATGAGCAGATGACCAAGATGGGGTTGCTAAGCGTTGATTTATAGCCCTCAACAACGGCTAGAATTTTCAGATGGGCTCGATCGATCGATTTGGCTGTTTCAGGCAGTTTTTTTGAGACATAGAGCATGACAATCCCGAAAAGAGCTAAGAAATAAAAACAGCTCTGCCAATTTAGCCACTGAGTCAAAAGTCCGCCGATGGCGATTCCAATTCCAGGCCCGATAGCAAATGCCAAAACAAACCTGGAGATCATCCGGGTCGCGTCTGCCTGTTCATGGGTATCAGCGACCATAGTATAGCTGATCTTTAGACCAACGGTTGCTCCTAGCGCTTGGAGAAATCTTGCGAAGATGAGTGTTCCAAAAGAGCCGAAGCTGGCAGATAAAGCGCACAAAAGAGATCCAACAATGGAGAGCCAAAGACCGAAATAGAGCGTCTTTTTTCTGCCGTAGGCGTTGGCAAGCGGTCCATAAGGGAGCTGTCCTAAAGCGTAACCTACAAGGTAGGACGTCATGGTCATCTGTGCTTGTCCCACTGAAACTTGGAAGAACTGTTGGATTGCCGGAAGAGCGGGTGTAAAGAGTACGGCTCCCACCGAACCAAAAGAGACCAGGAGAAGGAGGATAAGAAATTGAGGTTTCGTTTGAGACATCCCAAAAGGCTACTGCAAGGAGATGGCTAAAGTCAATGAATAGCAGTCAGGAACTGGGCAAGGCCTTCTAAGAACATCTGGATGGCGATCATGGTCAAGACGAGTCCCATGAGTCTTTCGCAGGCGGTGATGCCCCTCGTGCCCATGATTTTATTGAGGAATGTTGATGAAAGGAGAATGAGCGTGGTCACGATCCATGCAGCTATGATCGCGAGTACTGAGGAGAGTGCTCCGGTCTCTTGCCTGGAGTATAAAATGATAGCGGCTAACACGGCAGGGCCTGCAACAAGAGGGACAGCTAAAGGGACAATAAACGGTTCTTTGTCAGCTGCAGAGGCGTGTTCTGATTCTTTTGATGGAAAGATCATCTTGAGAGCAATCAAAAAGAGGATGATGCCTCCGGAAATCAAGACGGTGTATTGGGTGACTTGCAGGGCATCGAGCAGGTAGTCGCCAAGGTAGTTAAAGAGGATCATGATTCCGAGCGCAATCAACATCTCTCGAAAAATGATCTGCAGCTGACGCTTGCGTGGGATTCCTTTTAAGATAGAGATGAAAAGCGGAATATTACCGATAGAATCCATCAACAAGAAAAGGGAAAAAGCCATTGCGAGCATCGTCATGATCTCTTTATATCAAAGAGTATCGTTTGATTCTAGAGCGATAGTGCGACTTAACTTGTCGAAAAGCTTTTGATTTGCAGGATTTAGGGATTTTAGGAAAACCAAACAGTCTTGATTTTTTGCAAAAGCCGCTTTCGTCCAGTTAGTTGATCCTAAAATGACTTGAGATCTGTCGATGTAGGCCCATTTATGGTGGAGTAATTGGAGACCTTGGCTGAAGGTCACGGGGATTTTTTTATCTTGCAAAAACTTGACTGCTTTTTTGCTGGCTCCGCGAGCTGCATAGTGATCGACAGCAACGTTGACATGGACGCCGCGTTTGACGGCATTGACAAGGGCTTCTAAAAGTTTGGGATGTGTGAGTGTGAACATCGCAACGAAAATCGAGCTTTGGGCTTGATCGAGTTGATCAGTCAAGTAGTCAAGGGCCTCAAGGTCAGGCAGGAGCCAAATTTTGCAAGGCTGGTTTTCAATCTGGAAGTCGAAATAAGAAGATAGGGGGTTGTTTAAAAAGCGGGCCAGTGGAGGATGGTAAAAGCCGACGGATAAATTATCGTGCAGAACAAGGGAAGATGTCGTCATGTTAGCAGAGCCGATGAAGACATGGGCATCGTCGGTCGTGATGATTTTACGGTGCATGAGGCCTTTGGTTTTGACGGGGGTGGCAACAATCGGGGTTTGGAGGGGAGTCGATCCGCTTTTGTGGTCGTGCCGGATCCGGACGGAGATGCCGTTTTGGGCCTTGTGGTAGAGATTTTTTAAAAGCTCTTCATCGGTGACGGCATACATCGTGATGGAGATCGATTTTTGGGCAAGGGAGAAGGCTTTTTTAAGGACGAGGCGGAAGTCATCACGCTTTTGGTTGGAATAGAAAATAATTGGATTTTCAGGGGACGGAAGGGAAGGATTAAGAGCCGCTCTTATCAGAATAAAATAAAGAGCGGCTAGAGAAAAGAGGCTTAAAAGAAGCTTAGAATTTTTCGCCACGTGCACGCATTTCTCGAACGACGGCATCAATGCCGACTCTATCGATTTTGCGCATACCGTGTGCAGTTACAGTCAGGGTGATGAAGCGCTTTTCTTCTACGAACCAGAACCGTTTTTTCATCATGTTAGGATTGAAACGGCGTTTTTTAATCCCGGTAACTTTCAGGCCGACGCCTTTTTTCTTTTTAGCGATACCGCGGATGGCGTAGCTGTTGCCTCTCCGTGGGATTTTTCCTGTAACTTGACATTGTCTTGGCATAACTAACCTCTACATTTAGAGGGAAACTATACCATTTGGGCAGTTATCTAACAAGTTTTTGTTCGTAAGTTGATGGAGCTTAATGAACTTGAAAAGAAGCAGCGACAATTCGATTGATCTTGAAAGGTCGGAGTGTTAAATATAAATTTTAATTTGATATGCAAGAACTTTTAGCTGACTACATTGTGATTGGATCGGGTCCTGCCGGACAGCAAGCAGCCATCCAGGCTGCCAAGCTGGGCAAGGCAGTGATCATCATTGAAAAGGGGTCTTATCCTGGAGGAGCCTCGCTCAACTCTGGAACGCTTCCATCAAAATCTTTACGAGAAGCGATCATCGATTTGACAGACTTCTATGGAAGAAGCTTTTACGGAAAAGACCGTCCTCAGAAAGAGATTTCCATTAATGATTTGAACTACCGGTTGAATAAGGTGCTCGATGAACGGCGGCAGAGGTTGCTTAAGCAGTTTGAAAAAAATGAGATCAAACTTCTGTTTGGAACGGCCAGGTTCGTTGATCCTTATCATATGGAAGTGTTAAATGATAAGGACCAGATCTCATATAAGGTGCGGGGCGATTATGTTTTAATTGCGTCCGGATCGCAACCTCGCAATCCGCTGCATGTTCCGTTCGATAAAGAAGTCATTTTGGACTCCACACGATTGCTCAGTATTGACCATGTGCCGAAAACATTACTTGTTTTGGGCGGCGGGATCATCGGTTCGGAATATGCCAGCTTTTTTGCAGCGCTTGGAACCGAAGTGACAGTTGTGGATAAAAGAGATCACATGCTTCCGCAGTTAGATGTTGAGATCGGAACGCATTTGCAACACTCACTGACTGCGATCGGACTTAAAATGATCGGACGGAAGGAATTAGAATCGATCAAGCGAGTGAAGGACCATGCAGAAGTTCATTTTAAAGATGGGACTAAACTCGAAGCTGAAATGCTTCTTTATGCACTAGGTAGAGAAGCGAATGTTGAGTATCTTGATATTGGAAAAGCAGGCATTACGCTCGATCGAAAGGGATATGTTCCGGTCAATGCGCTTTTCCAAACGATCATGCCGCATATTTATGCCGCTGGAGATGTGATCGGCGGACCGGCGCTTGCATCAACGAGTATGGAGCAAGGAAGATTGGCTGCGCGTCATGCGTTCGGTGTACAGACGCATCACTTTCCGACGTTTTATCCGATTGGGATTTACACGATACCAGAAATTTCGTCGTGCGGTTATACTGAAGAAGAGTTGAAAGAGTTGGGATTTCGTTACGAAGTTGGCCGGGCTCACTATTACGAGATTGCACGCAATCTCATTTCTGGAAACGAGCCGGGGCTGTTTAAGCTTTTATTTCATGCGGACACTTTAGAGATTCTTGGCATCCATATTATTGGACGCGCTGCCACTGAAGTGATCCACATCGGACAAATTGCAATGAGTTTTAATGCGCGGATCGACTATTTTATTGATCAGGTCTTCAACTATCCGACTTACGCTGAAGGCTACAGGATTGCCGCGCTCAATGGTTTTAACAAAGTGAAACATAAGAAATAGGAACGTGTATGCCCATTTATGATATCTTTGCGACGAAAGAACCTGAACCTACAATGGAACCAGAGCAAGAAATCTTGTCCAGTGGTAAGGACAGATTTTTCTCTTCTCTGACAGCAAGAGTGCTTTTCTTTTTGCTCTTTGTCGGAGATGTTTTCTGGGGAATCTATGCCTTGAGTTTGGTCTTGACAGTTGGACTCCTAAATCTTGCGACCGGCGGGAAAGTTGGAGTTCTGGACAGAATCTTTGAGAAAAACTGGATCTCTCTGAAAAGATCCGGCATCTGCGGCGTCGCGCTATTCATTTCACTCTTTAGTCCAGCGCTAGGCATCATGATCGCTTGCACTTACTTCATGATGTACGACAAAAAAGGGATCCAAGAGGTCGTGCCAAGATCGCTACAAGAACAGTTTCAAGAGTTTTTGAAGTAAAAATATTCATCTTTGCAGTCCGTCGTAAAGCGTTGTAAGAAGCTTACGACGGGCATATCTAAAGAAATCTATCAAATTTAACCTTTATTGCAGCTGCTGATCTAGAGTGTAAAAAAATGCCTCAGTGTTTATAGTTTTCGTGATGAGGTTTTACATGTTTCGTCTGCTTATAATATTAGGATTGTTTTTGTCGGCTTGTACTGGAAGGTCGTATCAGAATTCTGAGTATGTCTCTTCGAACTTTCAGGCCCAGCAGCTGGCTGTTGTTGTTTTTAAAATGAGAGGCAAATCGACATTTACAGGCGCCGCTCCAAAAGTGACTTTTGATCTTGTCAAAATGAACCAGCAGATTGGTGTTGCAGACGGCAAGGCAATATATCATGTTTCGCCTGGTTTTTTTGGCCAATTCAACGTTTGGGAAAAGGGGTATCTTTGTGTGATGGTTGAACCGGGTTTTTATATCATCGATAACATCTCTTGGTCTCAAGGGAATGTCAATTACTACACAGCTAAAGGGGCTTTGCCGACTTCCAATCCCGTCCAGTATGGAGCTTTCGAAGTCAAAGCAGGAACGGTCAATTATTTAGGGGATCTTGAAGTCTTTTGTCACCAAGCTTCATTGGGTATCAACAAGACCAACCAATTCGATGCAGCAAAAGCTGCTCTTGAGAAAGACCATCCCGAGCTTGCTCCTTTCTTGACACACGCCGATTTTTTTCCTGCAGGATATTGCACGTTTGGCCAGTCTCAAAAGCGCTGAGCAGAAGAAGGTTCCTAAATTCAAGGCTTAGGTGTCATTGTCTGAGCTTTGGGAGGACGGATCATTTTTCCGTTAACGCTGACTTTTGTCAGAGAATTGGTGATCTTGGAGGGATAACTCGGATCGCCGCTTGGCTCAATAGTCACAGCGATCGGCGTGAGCCAAAAAACGGTTTTGGAACGGTCTGTTGGAGCAATTTCATAAATCGATTCATCGCTGAACATCAACTGAGCACCGCTCTGCATATTTTGTTGGAGATAAATCGGTGAAGCAGCAGCCACTGTTGTCGGTTTGAGAACAAATTTATCGTTGATCCAGCTTTCTAATTGTTTTTTCTGAGCATCAGTCAGTGCAGCAACTCCTGTTTTCTTTTGCTCGTCCATTGACATCACTTCATTCAGACGCATGGTTCCTAAAACCTTGCTTGAGAAAAGAACGGTGGTGGCAAATACGACAATGGCGGAAATTGCGCGAATGGGATGCATGGAACCTCTACGTTATAGTCGTCTTTTAAAAAAATTATTTGAATATTGCAAGAGGTTTATATCGAAGGCTCGGGAGAAAGTCTGCGTAAGTGATCTCTAAGCCCTCGAAGAGCTTTACATTTGTGCTCGCGGCGGCTTAAGATTTTTTCTGTCTGGCGGAGGTGCTGCCACGCTTTGTTATAATCGAGCCTTTGCAGAGCAAGAATCGAAAGATAATACTCGACCACGCAGTTAGTCGGGTCGATCTGATGATGCAGTTCTAATGTTTGAAGGGCTTCTTGTTGCCTTCCAAGCTGCAGCCACGTGACGGCAAGTTGTAAAATTCCTGAGCGGAAGCGAGGGAATTTCTTGAGGACTTCTTGGATTTTTTTTTGTTTTTCTAAAATAGACTGCCGTTTTTCATCGACATGCAGATAGATAGCTTTAAGAGCGTCGGCATCGGCGCGCCCTTCAAGATAATCTTCTGTCACAGTTTCAGGAGAAACAGCCCAATCAAAGGTGAATTTTTTCAGTGGCTCCAAGAGCGCTTTGCCTTCTTTTTTCTTTCCGACAAAAAGATAGTTCATGCCAAGGAGGAAGTTTACAAGAGGATCTTCTCCGACATAAAGACGGGCTTTTTCATAGAGCTCGATGGCTTTATTGTGGTCATTTTGCCCCCAATAAACGGAAGCTTGGTTGAAATACGCCATTCCGATGACTTCTTTCATGTTCCGTTCGACTAACTTGCGGGTGTCGATCCCTAAGTAAGTCTCTGAGGGAAGATCAATGCCTCTTGCAGTGGTCTCGATGTTGACGACCTTGACGCCTTTTCTATAGCGCACATAGATGTGGCCCGGAGGAGTAATAATCTCTAAAGGCAGTCCCATCCGCTGAGCTAAGCAAAGATAGAGAATGGAAACTCCAAGGCAAACGCCTTCTCTGCTGTCCATGACGGAAGGTAAAAATGTATAAAGATCGATATCTTTCACGTAGAGAGAATGGGGAGGGAATCGGAACTTCATCTCTTGAAAGATAAACCGGTTGATCTCGCGGATGTAATCTTCAGGTTTTGCACTCTGGGGGAGTCTAGCTAGGATTTGGAGTGCAATCAGATCAAGTCCGGCTTCATATTGCCGGATCTCTTCCACATTTTCATTGAACTGCTCAATCAGCAGTCCGCGGCTTAAATCGACTTCATGCGGCTGCAACAAAAGCAGCTGTTCCCGCGTCCAGATTTGATGTCCTTTAATGAATCGATTGGCAAGGCGGCCTCCCAGCCCTTCAATGGCACTTAGTTGTTCATTAGAGAGTTTTGCAGGTTTTTCGTAGTTTTGTCTTGTGATTAGTGAAATCACAGCTTGGATATCGAAGACAGGAAGAGTGACCTTAATTCCAGAGGTGTTGACTTTTCCTCCGGACAATAGATGCCATGCTTGGGAAAGTGCTTTTTTCCCTTCCTCGGTATTTGGATAGAGTTCATAGAAGGCAAGGTGTTCAGCAACAGACAACGGATCTAAGCTGCTGAGGCGGGATTTTAAAAAGAAATCTTCTCCATGGAGCAGACAAGGTAAAAGGAGCAGGAGAATCCATCGTTTCATAAGGAGTGATCATAGGATTATTTTTGACACAAGTAAACTCAAAAAAGCGGTTTATTGCAAAATGGCCTTGATGGCTTTTTTGAGAGCTTCGTGATGCTTGATTTCTTCAAGAGGAACATGGAGCCGGTAGGTCCAATTTGTCGGAAGGATCTTGCCGGGGACATTGATTCGTTCATCATCGGGATGAGAAGAGACAAGCTCCGGAAAGAGAGCGAGGTACTCAGGGAGCAGGTTAATATGGAAAAGGGACGGCGTGTGATGGGAATCGCGGAGGATTTCCAACCGGTGGTCATAGGAAAGGTCGGGAGAAAAAGTCCAGCCTTTAAAAGCGCAAAACTCTTTAGCATCTTCAATGGGGTCTTGCCACCAGAGCTGCAGCGTTTCTGAATCATGCGTTGAGACGGTAGTCATCGAGAGAACGGGGTACTCATTGAAAGGAATAAACATTCTGCCTTGATCGTATTTTCGTTCCCAGCGGATCACTTTTGTTCCGCAGATGCCAAGTTCAGCTAGTGTCGTTCTGACAGACGGAGGCACTTCTCCTAAATCTTCTGCAATTGGAAGCATCTGAGAAGCTTTCAGCATCATGAGAAGGATCTCTTTTCCTTGAGGCACCCAAAGCGAAGGGTTTTCCGGCAGGAACTTTCCTTCGTTGGGATGGTGGTTCAAAGGAATGGCCCAGATGCGGAAAAATCCAACGACGTGATCGATGCGGTAGAGATCGTAGTAGTTAGAAGCAACTTTGAGCCGGTCTTTCCACCAAAAGAAGTCTTCATTTTTCAAGTCTTCCCAATTATACAAAGGAAACCCCCAGTACTGTCCTTCCCAATTAAAGGCATCGGGAGGAGCTCCGGCTGAGAGTGTAAAATTAAACCTGTCGGGCTTAAACCAAACATCTGCGCTGTCCGGGCTGATGAGGATTGGTATATCTCCCTTAAGAAGGATGCCTTTGGAATGGGCATACTCTTTGACCTCTATCAGCTGCAAATGACAGAGGAATTGGAGAAGGAGATAAAAGAGGATCTCTTGAGCGTGTTCCGCCTCGAGTTTTTTGAAATCAGGAGTTTTAAGCTCTTGAGGCCAGCTCATCCATGGGATGTGTTGAAGTTTATCCTTGAGGACTTTGAAAAGCGCATACGGAACCAGCCACCGGTTTTGATCTAAGAAGGCTTGGAATTCTTTGCTTTTGATGATGTCTGGTCCTGCTTCATTGCAATAGGTGTGGAGAAAGTTCAACTTAAGGGAGAGGACTTCTAAATACGAGACACGGGGCATGATGTTGAGATGAGATGCATCCGGAGGAGTTGGGTTTCCGGGGAGATGCTGAAGGGAGAGATAGATCGGATGAAGCGCGCAGGAAGAGAGTGCGCTGTAGGGAGAAGGATCTGTTCCTGAATCGTTGAGAGGCAGAAGCTGGATCACTTCAAAGCCGACTTCATGGCACCAATCAATCAAAGGGAAAAGATCGGCAAATTCTCCAATGCCGGAGCTTTGGGCTGTTTTCAGACTGGCGAGGGGAATATTGATCCCATGCCGGGGCTTGACCCCAATCTTATCCCACTGGGAAGCAGATGGCAGGCTTTTAAAGTCGATTGCCACAATTATTTCCTTTGGATGTCAAAAATAGAGGGGCCTGTTTTATGCAACGTATGGCCGCGCTCGGGCAGCTGTCCTGTTTGGAGAGCGGTCTTCCAAGAAAAGGCTTTTTCAAAAAACTTTTCAAGAAAATCAGCCATCTTATCGCCATCGAGACCTGGAAAATAGACATACGAGTAGAGAGCTAGCTGATTGTTTCTTTCGCTGTAGCTAAACGTTCCAATGCGGGGGAAGAGGTTATTTTCTTTGAGGGTTTCGGCTAGGATATTTTCACGGAACTTTCCCGCAGGGATCTCAGAGACAAAAGCCGCAACTAGGATCCGGTCTCTATTGTCGTCTTCTTTGAGCTGGACATGGAGCTCGCCATTGATCACAAGGCAGCAAGCGCGGTGGTGATCAGGATGGAGCGGCACTTGGATCAGAGCTCCGAGATCGGCAAGTAATAGCGCAAAATGGTCCATACTCATTTCTTTTTCTTCTTCTTTTTATCTTTTTCTTCTTCCTCTTCGAGCTCTTCTTCAAGTTCTTCCAAAGTCTCTATAAAGCACATCAACATTTCTTGGCGGTGCCTCTCATCGCGGAAGAGGCGAGGAGCAACTTGACGCATCGCATCTCGAAACTGCAAGTAGATGATCAGCTGTGCGAGCTCTTCATCGGCAATTCCCATTTGTTGAGAAAGGAGGAGAGCTTTATCGACAGAAGGATATCTTTCCTGAATGAAGCGCATGAAGATGCGGGCCAGCATCTCAAAGTTGATGCGAGGAGGGAGCATGAGTCCTTGCCGATCAAATGAGCTTGCAACTAGCCGCATGCGGGAAAAAAAGTATTTGTAGACTCCTAAAATTGCCTGCATATTGCGGGTTTCTGCCAGGTATTGTTGGAGCTCAGCTCGAGGAATCGAGGGCCCCTTGGCCTTGATGTCCGCTCCTATTGAGTGGAGAACAAAATCGATAGCGACCTTCATTTTTTCAAACGGATATTTACTGGAAAGCTCTTGGTAGAGCGTATTGGCATCCCTCTGGGTGCCGGTGATATTTCGGTAGAGATCTCTTAGAGCTGTCGGAGATCCCAATCCTTGAGTAGAAAAGTTGCGGGCTTGGACGCCGATATTGCGGCCTGACTTGATCTCTCTTTCATATAACCGGTTAAGTTCAGCTTTAGCTTGTTGTAACGTATTTTTCATCCCGGGATCGGACGTCTCTAAGAGAAAGTCCAGCGCTTCATCGACAAGGGCTAAATCGGTATAAGCTTCTCTAAGCTTGCGGATGATATCTTCGACTGAATCTTTTGCAGTGATCCTAACGCGGAGCGCAAGCAAAGTGCGAGCTTGGAGTTCAGGGTTTCTTCGTTGATAGCTCTCAGAGACCGACTGGAGTTGTTCAACAGCATTGACTTCCTGCTCTTCATCGACCTGTTCTTGTTTGGTATCATCAGAACGGGTTTTTTCCCGGGCTCTTTTTTCTAAATTCTGAAAATTACGAGCAAGCGCTAGAGGATTCCACGCATTGAGGTCGCCCCACTCTTCAAAACCCTCACGCGCGGCCTCTTGTGCGATCGCATATTGGCTCATTCGAGCAGCCGCTTGCTGCTGGGCAGTTTTCTGGTGCTGCGCGCGTTGAACGCCTTGGCTGACAATGTTATCGTCGGACATGAGCCCTCTTTATCTTATGAAAACCACAAAGAGACTCTTTTTGTCCATGAGTAAAGAACTAGATTGTTTGATTCGTCATTTTTCCCTAAAATTCATGATCAATTGTGGAGATTGCCATGACCAAAACAATGAAGCTTTTCTCTCTCGTGTTAATGTTTGTCGTTTTTGACCTGTTTGGTTTGCTTGATAAATTTGATCCGAGCTACACGTCTGTAATAAAGGCAGATCTAGAAAAATACCGGTTATATGTGACTGATATTGATCAGGAGTTTCATTGCTTTGCGCTATCGAACAACATGATTTGCACTATTCCCAAAAGAAATTGGGAGACAGAAACACTTCCTGAAGTTGGGACTGAGGTTTATCTCAAATCTGATATCCGACTTATGACTAACCCTGGGGAAGAGGATGAATTTGCTGTGGGGTATTCTCAAGATCCAGAAAAGAAGCTATTCAGTGTTCGGATCATTCCAGAATCCAAACAGTATGGTTTATCCTGCGTCTCATCCGAATGTATCCTCACCGCTCCTGCCGGTTGGATTTTTTCAGAGCAGTACCGTGATGTTCTACTACTCTCCGATGGATCTCAATGGATTAAAGACAGCGATGGAAAAACTGTTTTTGGTCCAGAATCCCGTCTTGTTGTCAGCAAGCAAAAAGATGGCGGTTTTTCAATCATCGATCTCGATGTAATCAGTTACGGTTGCAAGTGCAGAGCTGAGAAACGTTCTGGGAAAACATTAACCTGGCACCGATATGAGCGGGTTAAACCTTATACTCCGGAAGAGATTACCAAAGAGTAATTCCGACGCGCAGGATCATCGAAGATTTTAAGCTCTCCCCAGGAACATATCCTTGGCTCTTTCCTCCCACTTGAACAAAGAGCATGCCTGTGTCCCAAAGTTTCTTCTGGGCGATCAATGAGACGGAGGCTCCGAAACGGGAGTCCAAAGTATTGGCTTGGAGATTTTGTATGTGCTCAAGGCGGTGTAAAGCAAAGTGGCGGTCTTGCATATTGATCGCTGGCTGAATCCAGAGATCAGCACGGTAGCCGATCTGGAACGATCCGAGGTCCCACTGATGAGGATTTTCGATTCCAAGGCCCATGTAGTTCATCCCCACATGCTTTCCGCCGCGGAGATAAAAGTAGATCGGCTTGTTATCTTTCACGAGGAAGTTTTCCAAATAATACTCTGGTCCAAAAGGCGTGAGTCCTAAACGGGCCCCAGGAAGATATTTATACGATCCGATCGGGATCATCGGAAGAGGTCCTTCTTTTCCAGTCAAAATAAACTTCCAGGCGCTGTAGCCGGCATAGTACGTAAAGGGATCGAGCAAGTTAATCAAGACTTGGCTTTGTAAAGACTCACGGGTGAGCTTGCTGCCTGCATAGGTACGATTGAGGATTTCGATATAGTTCTTGATATCATGGCCGGTGGAATTGCCCATATTCATTGCGTAGTCAGTAAGGTCGTGTGCAGCGTAATAATATAGTGAGCTTTGCCGGGGATTGATATGGCCATTTTTTAGCCATTGCATACGGAGGCGGTTGGCAAAAATAGCCGTTGACTCTACACCACCTGTGTCAAGATTCATTAATTCAAAGGCTGTTGTGTCCGGATCAAGATGGAAATGAGTGCTAGCTCCTCCAGGACCGTAAGGCGGCGGGAGATTAAAGACGTACTTATTAACTTTTGCAGTTGGAATGCTTCTCAAACGATAACCGTGTCCAAAGACTTCATGCTGCACAACCATCGACATGTAGTTGACAGGTTCCCAGAATAAAATTAATTCAGCAGCTCTTGAATATTGAGCCCACGTTGCAGGATTGGTTTTGTACAGATCGGTTAAGCGTTGCAGGGAAGAATGTTGAACAAGTTTATGAGCGATGAGTAAATCATCAGCGCCGACATAAGGTGATAAATACGGATCAACAATGAAGTTGTTATCATACAAGTTATTCTGTGGTTCTGCGCAAAGAAATCCTGATCCAAGTAAAGTAAATAGAAGTTTTTTCATTTTTAATCCGAATAGTTCGGATCATTTTATTATTAATATGAAAAACGAACAATAAATAATATTATTTTAGCTTAATTGGACGCGGCCCAGAGGTTGGATTCTCATCTCAGGGACGATCTCTTGGTACGAGACGACCGGCAGATCAGGGAACTCTCCCTCGATTAGCTTCCGGGCAAAGCGCCTGACGTCAATTGCTGTTAAGAGGACAGGCGGCTGGCCTCCAGCGGGTGTTGGAGTGATGGTGGTTCTCATGGAATGCATGATCATTTGAACAGAATCAGGATCTAAAGCGAGGTACGAACCGGCAGAGGTTTGTTTGATGGCTCCACGGATAAGGTCTTCGATTTCGGGATCGAGAAGGTAAACAGCCAGGACCGATTGTCCTTGGGAGTACTTGTAGCTGATGTACCGTTTCAGAGATGACCGGACGTACTCGGTGAGGAGAACGGTGTCTTTTTCGGTCTGGGCCCATTCGCTGAGGGCTTCTAAGATGGTACGAAGGTCTTTGATGGAGATCTGCTCTTGCACGAGGCGGCGGAAGATCTCGGTGAGTTTTTGGAGGGGAACTAAGCGGGTGACTTCTTTGACAAGATCGGGATACGATTTTTCGACGAACTCCAAGATCGCACGGACTTCTTGGATCCCGATGAAGTCGCTGGCATGCATCCGATAGAAGTAGGAGAGATGGAGGATCATCACATCGAGAGGCTTCCAAAACTTAATACCGGCTTTTTGGAGGACTTCTTGGTACCGCATGTCGATCCAAATCGAGGGGAGTCCAAAGACGGTTTTAGATTGTGTAAAAGGAATATTATACTTCCGGAGGATATCAGGGTTTTCATTGACGAGGAGCTGCCCTTCTGGGATTTTTCCGCGGAGAACAGGAACCTCGTTGAGGTAGATGGCATATTCATCTGCTTCTAAGTGGGGAGAGTCGGTCCTGACATGGATGCCGGGGAAGCGGACGCCAAGATCTTGATAAAGGGCATGCCGCATCTTGGGGACCATCTCTTCGATGAAGGTTGTCCCAGCGCGGTCTTTTTTCATGAGAGTAGAAAGATTTTTACCGACTTCTAAGATGATGGGGAGCGTCAGAGCATACTCATCGCTCGGGCCGCGGACCATCGCATGTCCTTCAACATCGGTTTCAGCAGTGCCCATCATACCGGCAGCAGTCTTTGTGGCTGTTTTTTTCACGCTGCGCCATTTCGAGATTCCAAGACCGCCAGTTAAGCAGGCCAAGATCAAAAAGGTGATTTTGGGAAATCCGGGGATGAATGCGAAGATAAGTATGACGAATGCAGCGATCATGATCGCTTTGGGCTGGCCGAGAAGCTGAGTAGAGATCTCAGTACCCAAGTGGGAGTCTTTCTTATCGCTGGAAACGCGGGTGGTGACGATACCGGCAGTCATCGAGATAAGGAGCGAGGGGATTTGAGAAACGAGGCCAGAACCGATCGAAAGCAAGGTATAGGTTTGGGCCGCTTGGAGTGCGGACATGCCGTGCATGGAGACCCCAATGATCAATCCAGCAATAATGTTAATGACAGCGATCACGATACCAGCGATCACATCCCCTTTTACGAACTTCATCGCACCGTCCATCGCTCCGTAGAGTTGGCTCTCTTTCGCCAATTGAAGACGGAGTTCACGGGCTTGGTTGGCATCGATGATGCCGCTTCTCATATCGGCATCGATGCTCATCTGTTTGCCTGGCATCGCGTCCAAGGTGA
>CAZFXE010000023.1:0-15345 GCA_964522945.1 uncultured bacterium | reverse complement strand
AAGCAATCACGTAGTCAATTGGATCTGGATCGCAATTGGTATCAACCAGCGCCATAACAGGAATGCCGAGTTTAATCGCTTCAGCGACCGCGATATGCTCGCGGCTAGGATCGACAACGATTAAAAGGCCTGGAGGTTTGCGCATTGCGCGGATACCAGACAAGTTGCGGTCTAATTTGATGCGGTCTTTCGACATCACGACCATTTCTTTTTTCGTAAATCCTTCTCCGCCTGACGCAATTCGTTTTTCGATGCGCTCTAAGGTTTTGACAGACTGACGGATTGTTTGGAGGTTCGTGAGCGCTCCACCGAGCCAGCGTTCGCAGACGTAAAACTCGCCGCTAGCTTCCGCACATTCACGGACAACGCTTTTAGCTTGTTTTTTGGTCCCTACGAACAGAATAGATTTGCGCTTTGCTACCGCGTCTTTAACGACTTCGACAGCTTTACGGATCTGTTGGACGGTTTTTGCGAGATCAATGATGTAGATTCCATTGCGTTCCTCGAAGATATAACGTTTCATCTTCGGGTTCCAACGGTGCTTTTGGTGTCCAAAATGGGCACCACATTCTAATAATTCTTTTACGCTGACGGTAGAGTCTTGCGATTTTTCTTGTGCAGTTGCCAAGCCTTGTCCCTCGGGTTTCATTTGACACGGCATCCGCTCCTTAAGAGCAGATTTCGGTCTTGGTTAATAATGTTTAAAAATTTTTGTAGACACAGGTCCTAAGACCTGGGTCTACAAAAGCGCCTGATGAGAATCGAACTCACACAAGTAGCTTGGAAGGCTACGGTTCTACCATTGAACTACAGGCGCACAGCTTAACAATTTACTCTATTCACACCCTTTTTTCCAAGTTAGATTTTACTGAGGGAGAGTTTTACGGCTCCCTTCGAATGTATTTTTTATTTTAAATATGTAAAAAAAAAGTTTAAACAATTTGACATCGCTAGGGGTATTAAAGTAATAGGAAGAGAACTATTAGGGAGAGATAATGCATTTATCTAAACACATGGCATGGGCAGCCCTACTAGCAGCATCCCTCAGTCTAAACTTAGAGGCAGAAGCCCCCACCGCTTCCACGGTAAATCTCGGCGGTCTATTTAGTAAATGTAAGCCCAAAAAAACATGTAAACCCGTTCAAGACAAGTGCTGTTTACCTAAATCTAGAGGCTCCTTTTCTGTTGATTACACAGTTGGATATGGAAGGACCAAGGTCACATCAGATAATATTATTAGTTCTGCATTCCTCGAGCCCCTTTTACAGAATTTATTTAATACCCGTAAAAAATCTGGCGGATTTAGCATGCGCGCTTTTGCGAATGCATTAGTCGATATTTCAGATAATTTCTCGATCGGTGCTGAAGTTGGATTCTCCTGGTATCCAAGTTCTAAATACTCGCAACGTTTTCTCTTAGATTTAAGACCTTCAGGAACTGACTTTGCTGTATTGATCGACAATGCTGTAAAAAGCCATTCTTATGGGGCAGATATTCTTGTGAATATGACAATCTATTGCATCCCCGAATTTTTCTTTACTCTGAAACCAGGAATACAACTTGCGCATCAAAAAAATGTCGTGTCATCAGACCTTGATTTTAGCGGTGGAGCCTTAATTACCGATTTTAATTTCGGTATTCCTTCGTCCGGCAAATACCGTAACACCAAATTTCTTCCTGAGATCATTCTGGGAGCGGGATGGAACTTTCTGATTGGCCACTGTGCAAGAAAATATATGAGTAAATATGCAATCGTCATAGAGATCGATTACCAGCACGTGTTTGGCCAAGATAGCGCGCCTGTAAATAAACGGATCAATAGCCGCGACATGATTGGAATCACAGCGGGCTTAAGATTTTAAAAATCCTGCTTTGGTCGACAATGTAACTCATATTTACACTGTTGCAAGTCCAGAAATTTCTTTAGCGGCTGTCTGAAATATTCAACGAATGGTTGTCCACTTTTTTCAGCAATGTAATATAGTTGGAAAAAAGTTATGGATATTTCCAAAAAAGCCAACCGGGTCCTCCACCTGATCTCGCTCTGCCTGATCCTGATCTTGATCAGAACTTGGTATTTGGGAGTGGTCCAGCACGACTATCACGTGATGCAATCGAAAAAACCCCAACGACGGGTCATCATCGAAAAAGCCGAACGGGCAACGATTTATGACCGATTCGGGATCCCAATGGCTATCAATAAAATCCAGTACAATGCCTCTATCTGCTACGCCAACATCCGTCAGATCCCAAGTACTATCTGGAAAAAAGCCGAAGATGGCAATAAAGTCAGAGTTGCAGCGAGGGTTGAGTATATTTCAGAGCTGGCCCAGATGCTCAGCCGCGAACTCGGACTCGATGTCACCAAAATCGAAGATATCATTCATGGGAAAGCCGCGATGCTGCCGCATACGCCCTTTGCCATTAAAGAAGATATTACAGAAGAGCAGTACCACCGGTTGAGGATGTTGGAAAAAGATTGGGTGGGATTGCAAGCAGAGCGTGTCAGCCGGAGGCATTATCCTTTTGGAAAGGTCGGCTGCGATGTGATTGGATATCTCGGGACGATAGATCAAGCCAAGTATCTTCAAATTGCCCATGAGCTCAACACAATAGAAGATTATTTAACTGCTAGGGAGCGGAATGAAAACCCGTTCCTACCGGAAGGGTTTAAAAATCCGGAAGAAGTTTATCACCGGTTTGTGGAGCTCCAAGAAAAAGCCTATACGATGAACGATCTGATCGGAAAATCCGGTGTCGAAGCTTATTATGAAGAAGCGTTAAGAGGCTATTTCGGAAAACATATCTATGAGATCGATACCAAAGGCAATTGCTTGCAGGAGCTGCCAGGATCTCGTCCTTCGCTTCCCGGGAAAAAAATCACCCTGACGATTTCTGCAGAATTGCAAGATTATGCAGAAAAACTGCTCAGTTCGATTGAAGGATCTAGACAAGGCTGCGACCTCGACGAAACTTGGATGCGAGGAGGCGCCGTCGTAGCGATGATCCCGCAAACGGGAGAAGTTGTGGCAATGGCCTCTTATCCCCGCTTTGATCCGAATGATTTTATCCCCGTCAGAGATCCCGATGTGAAGAAAGAAAAAGAGCAAGCGGTTAAGAAGTGGCTGGAAAACGAAGGCTACTTAAGCGGTATCTGGGATGGAAAACGGCCGATTGAGAGAGAATATTATTCCTTCATGCAAGGCCAATATCTCGAAGAAAAAATGGCTTTGTCATGGGAAAGATATCTTCAAGCGATTTTGCCAAAAAAAGGCCCTCTCTTAGATGTCATGGGCAGGATTGGAGATATCAAGACAGCTCTTCAAGTCCAAGAATATGGAATTTATCATCCCCATTTAAAGGACCTTGTCGAAGATGATCGGCTGCTTGTTATCGATCTCTGCCATTTGATTGCCCCACAAGAGCTTTTTGAACTGCAAGTTGTTCCGTTGGTGGGACATCTTTCGCTTGCTGATCACCGTATTGATGAGCAGCTGGCTGTTCAGCTACTCTCACAGGTAAAAGAAGAGGTCAAAGAACTTTTTTCAGACTTTGATTTTGCCGACTGGAGAAGAGAGCACTTCAAAGAGTACTTAAAAACCAAACGGCAAGAAGAAAAAGAACAAAAAAAATATGCAAGGCCCTACACCGACTATCTTGATCGGATTGAACAGCAGCTTTTCCAAGCCTTTTGGGATGCTTACAAGTCGGTGTTTCTCTACACCACTCTGACAGGCCAAGTTCCGATTGCGCAAAAGCAGCATCCTCAGCTTCAAGCCTACTTTGATTACTTGATCGATTTTCATAAGGCCAAGGTCACACCTGGGACCCTCTTGACAGTCCTGCAGCACAAACTCGATGGGCTTCCCATGCATCTTGGCGTGGCTTATTTAAAAACACTCAGGTCGTTTGAAGATCTGACAGCACCGCTGCAAGGAAACTATACAAACTTAAGGACGCATGAGGGCGAGCACTTCGAAAAAGACCTGGCTGCTGCTTTTTATCCTCTTTATGGATACGGATTTTCCCGCTCGCAGTCTTTTAGACAGACTAGTGCTCAGGGATCTGTATTTAAGTTGGTCACAGCCTACCAAACGATGATGGAAAGACGAGAAAAGCATAGAGATTTAAATCCCTTCACTATCATCGATGATTTGCAAGGAAACAAACTTACTAATTCGCCTAAACAAATCCTAGGATCTACGCTTGATGGAACACCCTACTACCGGAACTATAAAGGAGGGCGCCTGCCCCGCAGCTCTCATAGCGGAATGGGCAAAATCGATATCATCGGAGCTTTAGAGCAGTCCAGTAACCTTTATTTTGCAATTGCCGCTGGAGAGCATATTCAAAATCCGATGAGCCTAGCCAATGCTGCACATCTTTTTGCTCTGGGAGAGAAAACAGGGATTGATCTTCCTTATGAAGCACCAGGAAATCTCCCCAACGATCTCGATCAGAACCGTACAGGGCTTTATTCATTTTCGATTGGACAGCATACGTTAGAAGTCTCGACTTTACAATCAGCGATGATGCTAGCGGGATTTGCAAACAAAGGAAAGATCGTCAAACCGCATGTTTTAAAGCAAATGGAAGGACCTGAAAGAGTTCTCAAGCATGACGATCTTTTGGAAGAGGCTCTCCCCCTTTCGGAAAAACTCTTTTCCATTAGAACAACAGACCGAGAAGAAAATATCGTCTACGTTGCACCGACAGAAGTGAAACGGACAATTCCATTTCCTCAAGATGTGTTTAACATAATCACAAAAGGGATGCATCAGGTTGTTGCAGGTCCAAGAGGATCGGCTCGTCCTTCGATTATGCGTAATTTTTCAGACAATCCAACTGCCGTCAGAGACTATTACAATATCCATCAAAACCTGATTGCTAAAACAGGAACTGCGCAGATCCGTTATAAACAGACCGTCTCCAAAGCCGCTCCTGCGGTTATGAGAGACAATGTCTGGTTTGCGGCAATCTCGTATCCGGATGCAGAGAAAGTGACGTATGAAGATCCTGAACTGGTCGTTGTGGTCTTTCTCCGATTTCGCCAATCGGGCCGTGAAGGCGGAACCATTGCTGCACAAGTCGTGAAAAAATGGCGAGAACTTCAAGCTAAACAATAATTTACTCCTTTTTATTCATTTTCCTGGCAGAATTTTTTCTATGATAAATTTTGCCGCATCTCTTTTGCCACCTTTGACCTTTGATCGGGCCCAACTTTGGGATAAAGCATCGACAACTCTCAGACAAGTTCTCTCTTCTTCCATGACGAAATGGACTGCTGCCGGAGGAGCTCTCTGTTTAACAGCTTATGCGGTTTCCAAAGCAAGAGCACCCGCTGTTAAGATAGATGAGCAGCTATCCCTAGCAGGTGAAAATACCTTCGAAGTCATGAATGTATTTAAAACGGTCTCTCCCATCCGAGGACACTGGTTTTATGCAAAACGGTGGGAAGCCTTGAAAGCCCATCTAGAAGCTCATCCCAATGTGATACAACCGTTCTACGAAGCTGTTCTTGAACATCAAATTACCGATCCCAATACCGATTGGCTCTCTCCGGCTTGCGAACTGGTCTCTTTTCAGCAGCTCAGTAAAATCCATAATGTCGATGCGGATGCTTTGAAAGCGCACGCCGCTAATTTGGCAAAAGCTTTAGAATGCCCTCCCGAAAATCTAGAGACTGTTAATAACACCGTGGTTAGCTCCTTTAAGACCGGCGCAATGTATGTCGGGCAAGCGCTCCATAGCTTTTCTGTGACCTTTTTGCGCGCTCATGATTTCTCTTCCGAAGACAACCAAACGCTAGTGGAGAGGCATGAAGCTAGGTATCATCTGAATAATTTTTACGAAATGATCGAAAAACCCGCCATGTTGATCATGACCATCTATACATTTTTGCAGCCAAAGACAAACTACAGCTGGGTTCCATATGTTGGAACGTTTTGTACGATCGTCTCCGCGCTATTGCTGATCAAGTATTTTAATGTCTATTTGCAAAAGAAAAAATCGGTGCTCAGCCACGGCTTCCGCAATCTTTCAGAAGAAGCAAGACAAGGCTCGCTTCCGATGCCGTTAAATCGTGCAGATGTTGTGTCCCAGATGATCAACTGTGTCACTCCTCTCAATGAAGATAGCTTATCCATCCTTTTGATCGGCCCTTCTGGAGTCGGCAAAGACGCTACGGTGCATGCTTTTGTCCATGAACTCTTAAATTTTCAAGAAGATATCGATGTCCATACTGCCAATACCTCCTCTCTTAAGGAGTACGGGGGCGGAACAGGCCATCTTTATTTCAGCCGCATCCAAATTCTGATGCGGGATTTGAAAGGCAAAGAACACCGCAATATTATGTTCCTCAACGAGATCCATACTCTCAATCCTAAAAAAGATCAGGACAACGCCAACCCATCAGAGCTGGGCCAGCAGATCAAGACAGATATTGAAACAGGCAAGCTCCATGTGATTGGAGCAACAACACTCAAAGAGTACGAAGATCATATTAAGTGGGATTTTGCCCTCAATCGACGGTTCGTTCCAATTTTCCTCCAGCCCTCTGAAACGTGTTTTGAAATTCTTGAGAATCATTTAGCTGAAAAATATCCCACCGTGACCATCGACAAAGATGCGATTATTTATGCGCTTGAAGAAACAAATAAAACATCTCCGGAAGTTGTTCAGCCTGCCAAAGCCAAACCCGTGCTGACAGAAGCTGCACGCTCAGTGATCGGCAATTACGCAGATGAAGAAAAAAAGTTTGTCGAAGAATCTGCAAAATTGACTACAGAGCGTCGTGCACTAAAACGAGACCCCACGAATACAGCAAAAGCTGAAGCAGTCGCACTGCTAGCGGGTACAGTCAAAACGACAAAAGAAAAGCTTCAAGAAAAAAGACAAATGCTCAATGTAGTATCAGAGCTAAAGCATGCCAAAATTCGCGCTCAAGAACAGCTGACTCGATTGGCCCATCGGATTACTGCGCAGCCGGAAAAAAGCGCTTTAGAGATGACAACATTCTTCTTAGTACGCAGTCTCCTAGATAAAGCTCAAAAAGTGATCGCAATTAAAGAGGAAGATCTCGATAAAAAAGGTTGGCGCGTTAAGGTCACCCAAACAATGATCAAGGATATTCTGGAACGCAAATGAAGAGTGTTCTGTTAAAGCCCGATGGGATTGTATATTCGATCGAAGAGCTAGAAAAGCGCATCCCCTTCAAATATATCCCATTACTCTCATTTGAAGATCGCACGGATGTCTTGGCAAGAGGCCAAGCTAAATTCCAAAATAATCTCGTGACCTCTCAGGCGCTAGAACTCGGCCAGAAATACATCGACAAGATCAACGCTGCCTACATTCCTCATGTCTCTGTGAGGTGGATCAGCGATAGAGTCGGCTACGGGCTTTTTGCCGAAGAGGAGATCTCTGAGGAAAGTTATGTCGGAGAATATACCGGTATTGTCCGGAAAAATGACCGGAGATATTTTGAGCCGCTCAACAACTACTGCTACGAATATCCCGTCGATGACGAAATCGGAAGAAGCTTTGTCATAGATGCCACGCAAGGCAATCTCACGCGCTTTATCAACCATAGTTCTAAACCAAATCTCCAGCCTATCCATATCTTCTATGACGGATATTACCATCTAATCTTTGTCGCATTCCGTCCGATCCAGAAAGGCGAAGAACTCAGTTATGACTATGGAGAGAGCTACTGGTACCTGAGAGACCCGCCTTTAACTAACAGTCTCTAGTTCGACATTGCTGAAGTCATGTTGAATGTAAAAATTCTCAAAGAAAAAATCCATAAAGGGCTCAAAAAATAGAGTCTTGTTCAAGAGGCATTTTTTCACCGCTACAACATTCACAGCGATCGGCTCATTGGCTCCAGCAAGAACCATCAGCGTCTCAGGCTCCTCTCTCACTTGGCTTCTAAAATTTTCAGCTGACTGATAGCAATCATAAGAAATAATAGCTAGCGGCACCGCAGTACAAACCAGCGCTTCACCTATCCCTTCGCGACGCGCAGCACAGTAACCAACCCCTAAAAAGAGCGCCGTAATACTTACAATCCCGAAAAAAGCGGCAACTTTGCCACCAGTGCCCAGCAATTCTGCATGTTCTTCCAGGTCAGCTTTTGCGTCTTGGTAATGTTTATTCTCTTCAAGCTTTTGCCTACAAGCCGCATCTATATTTCCTTTAAACAAATCAACTAATAACGACATTCTTTATCTCCTTGAAAATAGGCTGCTCAATTTTTCAGATTAACCATGTGTTGAACAACGAAATCCACAAATGATCCGAAATAAAACGTATTTTCCTGTAGGCATTCTTTCAGTTTAGGGTTGTCTTGCTTCCTTTGACCGAACAGATCGCTCCACCCAAACATTGCATCAAAATTATCGGGGGTTTCAGCAACTTTGTAGTAATTCTCGCCAACACGGTACATATTGTAGCTGACAAAGCCAATGGCACCAGAAATAAAAACATTAGAGATTTTATTCTGTGTCAGCCCGAAAAGGAGCCCGACAGCGCTAGCTACTAGTCCCACAATGGATAGCATCTGGATCCCAAATGCTTCATCTCGCAACCTTTTCTGGAGCAATGCATATTTAGGTTCACAACTGCTATCTATTTGATGAGCTATCCAGCTCAATGGATTGAAAGACATTTTCTGAACTCCTTGTAAAAATTTACAACGAGTTTACTTGTTCAGGAATTTGAGTGAAAAGCTTTTTAAAATAATGGATTGTCTTATCAAGACCTTCTTCTAAGTTGATCTTAGGAGTCCAATTGAGCTCTTGCTGGGCAAGAAGGATGCTCGGCTTGCGCTGCTTCGGATCGTCTTGTGGAAGAGGCTTGAAAACGAGTTTGGAGGAAGAGTTTGTCATTTTAAGAACGAGCTCGGCTAGTTCTAAGATGCGAAACTCAACGGGATTGCCGATGTTGACAGGGCCAGTAAACTGAGGTCCGGAGTTCATAAGGCGGACAAGACCATCGATCAAATCATCGACATAGCAGAAAGAACGGGTCTGGCTGCCATCTCCATAGATGGTGATCGGCTCGCCGTGGAGTGCTTGAACAATGAAATTAGAAACCACACGACCGTCTTGGGGATGCATGCGGGGGCCGTAGGTGTTAAAAATCCGAGCGACTTTGATGGGAAGTCCAAATTGCCGGCGGTAATCAAAGAAAAGAGTTTCGGCACACCGTTTGCTCTCATCGTAGCAAGAACGCGGACCGATGGGGTTGACATTGCCCCAGTACCCTTCATGTTGAGGATGGACCTCGGGATCTCCATAGATTTCGCTGGTGGAGGCTTGGAGGATTTTTGCATTGCGGGTTTGGGCAAGCGATAGCATGTTGATCGCGCCATGGATACTCGTCTTGGTTGTTTGGACAGGATCTGACTGGTAGTGGATCGGGGAAGCCGGACAAGCCAAATTGTAGATCTCATCGACTTCGACATTGAGCGGAACGCAGACATCGTGGCGGATCAGTTCAAAAAAAGGATGGTCAAGGAAAGGAACGATATTTTCCTTAGAACCTGTGAAAAAGTTATCCAAGCAGAGGACGTCACACCCTTCGCTAAGAAGCCTTTCGCATAGATGGGAGCCAAGAAATCCTGCTCCTCCCGTAACTAAAATTCTTTTTTTAGCCATTTCTTCCACTATACACGTATGAGTGGATTTGATTCATCACTTGAAGAAAAAATTCTCCTGTATAAAAAAAAATTAAAATACAGAGGGAAGTTATAAAGTCTGCATTCTAAAAAAAGCAACATTGAACTAAGATGGAGGTCTTATGGAAATAGTCGATTTATCTTTACCAGGCTTAAAACTAATCCGGCTCAATGTGCTTGATGATGAAAGAGGATTCTTTAAAGAGTGCTACCGCAAGACCCGGTATAACGAATACGGCATCGAATGCGAGTTCGTTCAAGACAATCTTTCCTATTCCAAAAAGGATGTAATCCGCGGGATGCATTATCAAAGCGAACCGGGCCAGGCAAAACTCGTCTCCGTGCTCCAGGGGAAAATTTATGATGTCGCTGTCGATATCCGTCCCGAATCCCCGTACTTTGGAAAATGGGAAGGGGTTTATTTAAGCGCTGACAAACATGAGCAGCTTTTTGTTCCGATTGGATTTGCCCATGGTTTTTGTATCGTGAGCGATGGCGGAGCGCATGTCCATTACAAAGTCAGTGCGGTCTACGACCACTCGACAGAAAAAACATTCCGTTTTGATGATCCCCATGTGAATATCGAGTGGCCGACAAAAGCTCCTGTGACCTCAACCCGCGATCAATCGTCGCCTTATTTCCAGGATATATTCAAATGAAACTGTGGATCACAGGATCTAGAGGACTTGTCGGGACTGCTCTCCAAAATCGATGCCAAGACGAAGGGATCGAATATGTTGCAACATCGCGTCAAGATCTCGATATTTCATCTCTTAAGCACATCAAAGATTTTCTTCATAGTCCCGCAGGCAAAGACATCACCCACATTATCAATTGCGCAGCGTATACCGATGTTGATCTAGCACAGCAGCAACAGGAACTGGCCCACCAAATCAATGCAATTGGTCCTGAAAACTTAGGGAGCGCTGCTCATCATTTTGATCTGAAGCTGATCCACCTTTCGTCTGATTATGTTTTTGGAGTCAAAGGCGACCGGCCTTTTACTGAAACCGATTCCTGCAAACCTGTCAGTACATATGCTAAAACAAAGTATGAAGGCGAGCAGCGGCTGTTAGAGGTCCTTCCTCAGGCTTGTATTTTGAGAACATCGTGGGTTTTTGGACAAGGCGGAAAAAACTTTGTCTCTTTCATTTTCAATAAGATTCAAAAAGAAGAAAAAATCAACGTTGTGAGCGACCAGAGAAACCGCTTAACCTATGTCCATGATTTGTCCCAGACGATTTTATCGCTGCTTTGCCACTCTGGGATTTTTCATTTTGCCAATCAGGGAGAAACATCAAGATTTGAAGTCGTCCAGCAAATGATCCAGACAGCTCAAGACCGCGGACTGCCGGTCGCCTGCCGAGAAGTTTTTGCGGTCAATTCTTCAGCCTTCCCTCAATTAGCCGAAAGGCCGCTTTACTCTGTTCTCGATACAGCCAAGATAGAAAATCTATTAGGAATTTCTCCCAGAACTTGGGAAACAACGATCAAGGAATTCATCCATGCGCTTTAAACGAATTTTGGTCACGGGCGGAGCGGGATTTATCGGGTCGGCCTTCATCAGGTACGGTCTTCAAAAAATGGATAAAATCGTCAATGTCGATCTTTTGACCTATGCTGGCCATGAGGAGAACATGGCAGATTTTATCGATAATCCCCGCCATACCTTCATTCGGGGAAATATCTGCGACTCCGTCTTGATGAAAAGGCTCTGCCAAGAATATCAACTGGAAGCGATTGTCCATTTTGCTGCGGAAAGCCACGTCGATCGCAGTATCCAAGACCCATCTGTTTTTTTAGAGACGAATGTCTATGGCACGTTTGCCCTCCTAGAAGTCGTCAGGCAGCTGCCTCATATGCATTTTCATCATGTTTCGACGGATGAAGTCTACGGCTCTTTGGAAAACGGCACGTTCAATGAAGATTCTTCCTACCGGCCTAACTCTCCCTATGCAGCATCGAAGGCCGCTTCCGATCATTTTGTCCGCGCCTGGGGCCACACCTATGGACTATCCACAACGATGTCCCACTGCACAAATAATTACGGGCCGTATCAGCATGATGAAAAATTCATCCCTCATATGATCAGAAACTGCCTCCAGGGAAAACCTCTGCCTGTCTATGGAACTGGGGTCAATGTCCGCGACTGGCTCTTCGTCGATGACCATGCCGAAGCTCTTTGGACGATCTTAGAGAAAGGGAAGTCTGGAGAAGTCTACGATATCGGCGGGGAAACCGAAATGCGCAATATCGATCTTTTACACTCTTTGATCGATTGTTTAGCACCCCTGCTTTCGCAAGATGCGCAAAAACTCCGCAATCTGATCACCTTCGTTAAAGACCGTCCTGGCCACGACCTTCGTTATGCGATCGATTGCAAGAAAATCAAAAACGAACTCGGATGGACTCAGAAGCATACGCTCCAGCAAGGACTCGAAAAAACCGTCGCATGGTATCTGCAATGAAAAAAATCGCTTGTGTGATCCCCGCCCGTCTTAAATCGAGCCGTTTTCCTCGTAAGATTTTAGCCTTTTTGCATAACAAACCCCTCATCCAATGGGTCTGGGAAGCTGCGAAATCCGTCCCCTACTTTGATTCGGTAACCATTGCCGTAGATGCAGAGGAGACAGCCGACGTTGTGAAATCGTTTGGCGGAACCTCGATCATGACAGCAGAGAGCTGTCCTTCCGGCACAATGCGACTTGGAGAACTTTTGCAGAGAAAAAAAATTGATGCCGATGTTTTCGTCTGCTGGCAAGGAGATGAGCCTCTCTTGCATGAGCAGATCATCGGAGAGCTCTTGCAGACTGCCCATACCGACACTGCTGATGTCTGGACGTTGAAAAAAAAGATCATCAATCCTGAAGATGTTATTTCACCTCACGTTTGCAAAGTCGTGACCGATCAGCATGGATATGCGGTTTATTTTTCTAGATGTCCTATCCCGTACCATCGAAATACGAATGAAACGATACATTACAAGCACATCGGCATCTATGCCTACACTAAAGACGCGTTAAGCCGCCTGATAGATCTGCCGACGTCGCATTTGGCCGAAGCTGAGCAATTAGAGCAGCTCAACTTCCTCTACCACGGACTGAAAGTCCGCGTTCACGAAACTTCTCATGAAGGATTTGGGATCGACATCCCCGAGCACTTAGAAAAAGCTCACGTCTTAGCTTCTGCTTTCTTAACTAAAAAGTGATATTTTTTCTTCTCTTCTTTGATGCATAAATCGTACGCCTTCTCATGCCGTTTTGGACAAAAGACGATAAAAGTCTTTGTTCTGAAATACGGTTTATCAGCGATCTTTACTTCAAATTGGAATGATTGTAATTTCGCATCCCTCTGTAATTCGGGCAGCTGATCGACCTTATGCCAATGATCCGACAAAAGATCCATTCGCTTGATATCGTAGTGTCTTTCAAACTCCAGATCTAGAAGGGCCTTCCGTTCTTGATAAAGACAACCAATAGATGAGCGCAAAAAATAAGCAGAGAACAGCCCCACCAAAAAAATGGCAATGACGATCTCTAGCAAAAAGAGAGGCTTTTTTTTCTGCATTCTTAGAGGTTGTTATTTCCTTTAAACATGAGAGACTCCTTAACAAATAAGAATAGCATAAGCCGAAAGGCGAGAAAAAACCAGTCGAATCATTTCCATATCCATGGTACAATCCCTGGGATAAAAGAGGGCACTGATCGTGAATAATCCGCAGCTTTATCCTAAAGCCTACTTCAACTGGGTCATTCTGAAATGGGAGCATAACCCTTCTTTTCAGATAGAACCTTGGCAAGTGGAAGACTATCGAGAGCTTTCCATTTCAACCCTTTTCGACCGCCTATCCAGCTTAGGGTTGAAGCTGACAGAAGAAAACTTTATTATGATGGCAAAAAGTAGCGGCAGTCCGGAGGAATTAACCCACAAACTCTGGCCTGATAAAGAAAATGAAATGCCTGTCTATCTCATCCTCTTCGAGTTATGGCGCAGACTGCTTCCTGAAAAATCCTCTATATCTCTCTTTTGCGATGAGCTCGACAACCGGATCCGGTTATATCTTAAGGATCCAACACAAGACCATGACAGTTCAAATGCGCTGCAAAACCTCCAAGAACTTTTGGAAGACAGCACCGACCTGGGGGAAAATCCCCGGGCAATTTTTGCAACCCTCTCACGACATGTCGCTCATGATTTGGAAGGCTTTCTCTTTGACTATATCTCAGACCAAATTGACGCCCGTAATGATTTGGAAGCCGCGGAACTCATCAGAATCTTTTACCCTTACATCAAAGACGTCATCTGTTTTGATTTTCTAAAAGCCCGTCTTTTGGTTTTGATGGAGCCTCATGAAGGAAATGTCGCTATTCAAAAGCTCCTTGATAAGCTGACTGATCTTGACTTGATTCTCGAAGTTGCCGCTTTCTTAGTCCACCACGGAGATCCTTCTCTCTTTCAAAAAGCCGCCAAGCTCTGTTTAAATGTGATTCAAACTGAAGAAGATTTTCAAGAACTGCTTGCCATTGTTGCCGACTACTGCCATTTCGTCGAAAAAGATAAAAATGAAGAGCAAATTCAAGCGGTCTTTGCAAAACGTCTGGATATTCCTGCAACTGACCCAGTGAATGCATCGGACAAAGGTGTCATTTTCTTAAAAGATCTTTTAGACGATCCGGAGTGGGCGAAAGTCTAAATAGTCTGCCGCTGTCAAAAGATATTTAACTCCTCTGACCTCGCCAAACATCGGTTTGTCTTTTTTCAGATTGTGCAAATGTCCGAACACACACAGCTGAACTCCGAACTCTTCAAGAATTGCAGACACTCTGGAAGGCTTTAGATCGGCTGAAATAGGCGGATAATGAGTCATCACTACTTTCAGTCTGGCTGAAGGATTCATCTGCTTTAAACTCAATTTAAGGCGCTCTAGCTCCCTTTCGAAAATTACCGCATCATTATCTTTATCATGAGTTTCTGCAGGATCGCGTGCTTTAGGATTTTCTTGAAAATGGACATAGCCGTTGAAGTTGTATTCCGGAGTGTCCCAAAGACGCGATCCTCCGATAGCAACATCGTTAAAGTGATACGCGTTATTGTGAATAAAATGGACAGACGGCGGAAACATCTCCGACATTTTTTTTGCCGAGCTCCACCAATAGTCGTGGTTGCCGCGGATCAAAACTTTAGTTCCCGGCAGGCTATCGATCCATTCAAGATCGATTTTAGCTTCTTCCAGCTTCATCGCCCAGGTGATATCCCCCGGCAGTAAAACGAGATCCTCCGGCTTGACAAGCTCTTTCCAAGAAGCTGCCATCTTGTCCATATAACCTTCCCAGACAGGACCGAAAACAGCCATATTTTTGGAAGGAACGCTATGAGCTAAATGGAGGTCTGCCAGTGCCCAGATTTTCATATCCTAAGGATGGCAGGAAAACGATAAAACTCAAAGTGTGAAATTGTCGGGAAGCTCGGTCCCGCTGGTGACGATGATAATTCCATCGCGGATGCAGACTCCCTCGCTATCATACGTTTCGAGTTTGTCTTTATTGATGAGACGTACGTTATTTCCAATGCAGGTGTACTCATCGATGATGCTTTTTTCGATGATGCAATTTTCTCCGATTGTGAAGTTCTGTGGTAAAGGAGGATGTTGATATAATGGAGCAGAA
>CAZFXE010000022.1:0-15592 GCA_964522945.1 uncultured bacterium | reverse complement strand
TAAGCTTTTGCCCAACCATAGCTGCAATACAATCAGGAGCAAATTCTACCATCTGTTTATTTTTTGTCTCTGGATCTCCAATACAGACCCATCCTTTTTTCTTATTGATATAGATAGGCCATCTATGGTCTTCATTCAATCTATAAGAACTGCCTAGAATGGGTGCCTTATCTAACAAAGCGACGAGACTGCCAGTCTTATATGTTACGGGAAATTCTTCCGTTTCTTTATATTTAATTAAGGGGCAAAGACCCCATACGTACATAATTTTCCCTTCATGATCTATTTCTAGCTGCAGATCATTAATCAGAATCGATGCATCTCCAGTTCCATTAAGAGGCTCTACATCAAATGAGTAATCTTCAGGCCGATAAACAAGGGAAAAATTTTGGTTTTTTTGAGGCTTTTGAATCAGAAATTCAATTTTTTTCTATCTTGATCATTCATTCTATTTGCCTACCGTAGTTATGACATTACCTGTCGCTTCTTCTAGGAACCTTGCCTTCTAAAGCGGGTCTTCCTTTCTATTTTCAACACACTTTATGTTCATAACACGTCAAACGAGCATTCTGATTTTTTGTAAGCTGTTGGCTCTAAGTTCTGTAAATTAATAGAGATATCACTAAAAACAATCTCTAACTCATCGCCATGAGAAAAAATCACCCTATGCACATAATGTTTATGCGAAACTGCTTCGAATTCATGACTTAGAATTTCTATTTTTTTGTCTTTCAGTCCTGCGAATGTTGTCGAATCGATTTCTTTAATATCGATATATTTTATCTCCATAGAAAAATATCCTGTTTGCAAATCACCAAAAACCCCTTCAAGAAATAGTGCATTTATTCTGGGAGATAATTTTATTTTCTTTATAATTCCATCATGTAAATTAATTCCCCTTGCTAAAATTTTTATCGTGAAAGGAAGTTTAGAATAGATCTTATCTATGTAAAAATTATATTCCTGATCCCTTTTTTCTATCTCTTCATCGGATAATTTCCCAAAGCACCAATCTTTTGTATAATATTTCATAACTTACCCCTCGGTAAATTCCAGCCATTTTCTTTTAACCAACCTATCTCTTCTCTTGTTAAATCGCGCTGTCCGTGTTTCCACGTACCATCATAATTTAGTGCGGATCCATCATTAAAGTGAACATGATCTTTCTCAAAATCCCCGCGACCCTTATCCGCTCTTTCAACCCCTTTTGGAGCTTTTCCTAGTTCAATCTGCCTTTGAAGATTGCCTGGTGTTTTTTGCTCTATTGAATTAATAATTTTTGGACCTTGCGATGGCGTCTCACTGATTTTAGATTCTTGAATTGTTCTTTTTTCAATACGTTGTAAATCATAAGAAGATGCTGTTTTTCCTATTCTAACCTCTTGTGTCAATCCTGACCTTCCTGCATTGACAAAAGCAGGTTTCATCGCTCCAGGCGATTCTAGAGCTACACGAGCAGTTTTCATAGCTGATCCGATTTCTTTAATAGTGACTGTTGCACCCCGGAGAGTTAGATTCAAGCCTTTAACAAGGGGTCCCACGGGTACAAGCCAAAGAGGATCAAGAAAGAAGTTCTGAAGAGTTTGCTGCACTCTTCCATCATTATTGGGGTTATAGTCGGTTCCTAAGTTGGTTCCATAGGCTCTATCAATCGACCGGTGGATAGCAGGAATGGCTTCAGTTTCCCAAGCTTCTGAAAGACTCTTTTCAGTTAAATGTAAATGTCTTGGGTTGGCATTAAGTCGTTCTATCGTTAACAAGGTATTCTTTAAAAAAATTCCCACATATTTAGTTATTGAGTGAGTATCGGTTGAACTCACTATGGCTATTGCTCGACCTATAGATGCTGAGTGACCTTCCTGACTTGCTCTAGTTTCTTGGACCAGAGCAGAATTCACTCTTTGGAAAACACCACTTAAATTCAAAGGATCGACAAACAAGGTCATTTGAGGATTGATCTGAATGGCAAATGGAGTCATACCAATAGTTTGCCAGGTCGGGAAGGGACGCTCAGGAGAAGCACGCATCTGATACAGGATTTTTGTGGTTTCTTCAAGCTTTCTTAGAACTGAATTACGAAATTGCGTATCCGATGTTGAAGAATTAGTCAGATGATACTGAGAGAATGAAAAATTTCCGGACACGCTTCCAAGGGTAAGAGGAAGTGAAGACGATCTTTCTGACGAAAGAGAAGAGGGTGTCCAAACAGTTCGCTCTTGGTTCCCATAAGGCACTATCCCGTGCGAGCCTGATGAAAAAGGGCTAACATAATTGGCTCTTCCAGACAAGGAAAGAGGCTGATGAGAAAAGGACGACATGCCCAATGAACTTGGAGGCAATGGAGTAGTAGCCATAGAAGGACCACGAAGAAAGGAAGTATCCAGCGGCTGCAAGGGCGTAGGAGAAAACCCAGCGTTACTATTTGTTCGTGTGTGAGAAGAAGAGTAATGTTGGGATATGGAAGGCGAGGTCACCCATGGCGGGGTAATCCCTGAGGTAGAGGGGTTATAATGTTCTGTTCTTCCTTGTAGTGTCCTCGAATCAAAGGATGAAGAGCGAAAAGAAGAAGATGAAGAGCCGGGATATCCGGAGGATAGACCCGATGAGCTCGAGTGAGAAGTGAAAGAAGGCTGATTCAGCCCAGATGATAAGAAAGGAGTTGTAGATCCACTTGAAGATCCAGAATTAGACAGTGAAGAAAAGTTAAAAGGACTCGATTTAATAGTGCCGCCCGTCGGTGAATAGGAACTCGAATAAGAAGGCGGGGAAGATTGAGTGTAGTTGGAATTACGAGGGACTGATGGCTGTGAGCGTATTGAAGAGCTAGATGATGTCATGGTTCTTTCTCCTCGTGTAAATTATGCATTCAGTTGTCT
Source organism: uncultured bacterium (assembly GCA_964522945.1). Classification (GTDB taxonomy): domain Bacteria; phylum Chlamydiota; class Chlamydiia; order Chlamydiales; family Rhabdochlamydiaceae; genus PALSA-1444. The sequence goes on along the minus strand of CAZFXE010000022.1, from coordinate 12,716 downwards.
TTGTAAGTTGCCAATAAAATATTCAAGTTGCTCATTCGGAATTACTACTTCTTTAATGGATTCAAGTGCTTCTAACCCAAATTTCCTTCGACCAGTCTCTCCAGCAAGACGGGCAATGCCTAAAAGGATATCTACCATCTCACCTTTCAATGATTCTGGATGAGGACAGCCGATAGAATTAAGTTTTTCAAAAACCGTCTTCAAGGATAGACGTACCTTTTGATGAGCTGGAATGTCTTTTTTTCCTTCAATATTATCAAGAAGAACAAGAAAATTAACATAACTTTGGATCATATCGGAGTTAGGAAGGGCAAACAAAGTATTTAAGCTTTGCAGAGTTTTCGTTACTTCTCTCAATGGTACTGTTTGGCGCTGCTGCTCCCTTCGATGAATGAAATACATAAATAGGATGTTGCAAAGCTGGGAATGGAGTTTTCTAGGCATTGGCGCGTCTAGAAGGTTTTTAGCTGCATGAAAGTCTGCTTCAAACAACCTTACTTCAAATTCTTGAAGATACTGCAAATTAGAAGCAAAATCTGATAACTGCTCAATGGGTGTCATCCGAGTTATCAGAGCCGTTACGTGCTCTAATTGAGCTTCGAAAGAAGGTTCGCACACTAGATAAGCTTGATAGGCTTTAAAAAGCTCAAGATGCTGCCATGATCCTAGATTTTCAATAATGCCTTTGAGATCGCTTAGACCTTTTTTTGCTCTATTTGCTTGCAATGAAGCCTGCACCCTTTCAAATAAGAGAGCAGCGACTTCATCAGGAACTTTTGAGACCGTTGTCTCTTGAGCTAATAGCTTCTGAGCATTGGTATATTCCCCTGCATCTAGACTTAAAACAATCCTACAGGACTCAAAGAACACACGTAGTTCTTGATGACACTCATCTTTTGTGCTCAAACCTGCGATGCAGCTTTCAAGTTTTTGCATTTCTTTTAAGGCAGCATCTCTTTGCAGAGGCGATGAAAAAAGCAAAGAGAAAAAATCCCCGTAATTTTGGATTAATTTATTGTATTTGAATAATTTAATTTGAGCCCTTTTAAGCAGACTGATCGCCACTTGGTGTTTTCCTTCTTTCCTCAATTGTCTTGTACAATGAGCTAAATTATGAAAAAACCGTTGATGAAGTTCTGCATCTGCTTTTTTGAAAAGATTTTCGATCTCCTGTGTCTTGTCTGTCTGGGCAAATGCAATCATCAATTTATAATATTGAAGATCTTGGTACACTCTTGTTTCCCCAACATACTTAGAGAAAAAAACCTGCAGTTTCGGTAGTGCATTGTTCCAGCGATCTATTTGGTCCTTATTAGGTCGGTTTTGCTGTGCAGTGAGTACATTGAGATGAGGCCACTCTTGGAGAGATTCCGAATGTTCTTGTAGAAGCTCAATGAATGAATCCGTGGTCGGATGAAAGCGTGAAGGAAACGAAGGCCCCATTTCTTTAAGAAGATTGCATGCTTCAGCTGGATCTCCTATTGCGATATAAAAGGTATGGTTTAGGAAGAAATGAAACCCTAAAATAACGAGTTTGTTATCTGGATTTTCTTTGAAAACCTCTTCTAACCTTCTCGTGTCTTGTTGTCTAATGGCTGTTTCTAGTTTTTTCAGGAGGACATTATTGCGAATACCGCTGTAATGAGAAGATGCCTTAAGATGTTTAAGACAAAATTTAATTGCATTCAGAAATTCTTGACGTTTAACAGGATCTACTAGGAATCTGGGGTAATCCTTGAGCCAATTCGCATAAATAGCATAGTCCCGAACTGCAGGTTTGACACTGCTTACAAAATAACTCTTTTCAGCTTCAGCCAAAACTTCCTCAACACGCTTCTGATCTCCTTGGGATGAATAAAAGTCTACGTCTCTCATGACAGATGCAGCCCACAAATAAGGGTAATCACAATAAAATCTAAAAGCTGCGAAAGATCCGATCCCTGCAGCCGCAATAAGCCATTTATCCCTAAAGCTTCCTTCGGTTTCTGCGCTTGGATCGGAAAAAATCCAAGTCGCAAGGCTTGTTAGGCCGATTGAGCTAGCAATTTGCGAAAGCCGACTTCCTATCAGGGGAACCAGAGGAAGAAGATCGCCGTAAGATGCTATGGTGATAGTTGTAGTTAAATCGGATGCCGTCAGTTGGGAAGTGGATGAAAAGGCTTGCCAGGTAGCAGACCGGCGAATTTCTCGATATGCATCATAGGATTGGGTTACAGAAATAAACTGACTTCCGAGGTTCGCTCCGAGGTTCAACATGGATGGAATAGAGCGCTGTAGGGGCTCTGAGAGAATACTAATTGTATTAACTGTCCGTGAAGTACAGCTTACGAAACTTTCGTGTCTTTGATAAGGCCTTAAAAAAGCAATATTTCTAAAAGCACAATCGAAAACATCTCCTGCCAGAGGAGCAATTAAAGAAGCGATTGTACTGATAGGCAACTGAAAAAAAAGCTTAAAGGAAGTAGCTCGCTCAGGAATTCCCAACACGCGAGGAACCCACATTCTTCTGACAGGCCCACTAGTGAACAATTGCAAGCCCGTCTGGGCGATATCAAATGTTGCTTTTTCTCTATAAGAGGAAGGTATAAACTTAGATAAAGCTATTAAAAACACATCCGTTACAGCCGAAAAAATGCGCTCTCCTAGAAAGTAATCCAATTCTGTTTGAGTATTGCTTACTGAAAGGTCATCTTTGGGCAAACCAGCCAGTGATTGCTTTGCTTCTACCCATTGACGATGTGAAATATGGTAAAGAGCTTGAACAACTTTCCAATGGTGCTGATCGGGGTAGAGAGCGCTACAACTTTGATAAATTTGGAAAGCTTCAGGGCTTGGATCTGCATTTTCATTGTGATGATAAAGTAAGCCAAGAGTATAGGTTCTCCGACCCCAAGAACTTGCTTGGTCTGGAGTTGAATCAACTGAATCTGGATTGTCAGTCAGAGGGTGTTCTTTTAGCCATTGTTGGACTGCAGTTCGATATTCAGTTAAATCGACATTCTCATTTTTTTTGGCAGTCCGTAACATGATAAAGCTCATGTCTTCAACTTGCTGCCAAGTTGCTTCTTTTGGAATATTCTTTATCCAGGAATTTCCAAAAGCTAAAACTTCCGATTCGTTATTTGTCTCGAGAAGCTTATCCTGATAGAGAGCTGCTTGACGTAAATACTCATCAGGGTTTTCCTGGATAAGCCTATCACGGCAGCTGGGGAAGGTTTGATCGATTAAGGAAAATTCTATTTCTGAGTACGCCCAAATTTGTCTCCTTTGGCTCTCACTTTTTGCTCGAGCAACCTGAGCATCAATATCGACTTCTATTATTTTCTTAGTTGCTTCATGAATTGCTTCTAAATATTCTTGGCATCCCAAATTAACATAACGACGGTCCTTTTGACCTGCGTTCAACCATCGATTTATTTTACCAACACGTCTAAGTCTAAAATATTTATGAATATGTTTTTGATCTGTTGTGTCTCGGACTATCTCAGCATCAGCTTTGCGAGTTTCAGCAGCTTTTTTATATTCGTCTAGAAGTGTTTGATAGAGCGCTTCACGGGCAGGGAGATCGACAAGTTCTACATTTTTAGCTTCCAATTCTTCTAATTTTTTCTGGCATGCTTGGTAAGCATTGTTTGATTTGTCGAATTGATCCAATCTATTATTGATTCTTTGGACAATTTGGGTGTTAAAGCCTGTTATCTTACCGCTCATAATGGCTATCTAGCCTAGTTTGTCATTCCTTAATAATCAAGGCTGTTTATGTGTTTAAAAAACTATTAACTGAATAAAAGATGATACCTTAGAGCTGTGACTAGATAGGAAAGACATGAACTCCAACAGGATACATTATATTTTATAGCTTTTTTATAAAAACTGCTCCTGTATAATGTCTGATAAAAACAGGTTTAATATGTCATCTCATATACAGCCAGAACTATTAAGACCTCACCCACTCCCACAATTCCACCACTTCTTGACTTACCCCAGTCATCTATACCTCCTATGACACTACTCGGAGTGAATCTAGATTACCAGTTGCCTTCCCCAGTCTACAGCCATCTACCTCCTTTACGTGATTTCACAAGAACACCTGATTTTACAAAAATCGATTTCCAATATACACCTCCGCGATTCGCTAAATACAATCTAACTCCTCCAGAGAACCCACAAGTTAATCCAGTAGAAGCTGTCGTCTTTGGCTGCATGATTGGAGCAATCTCAACGCTCTTTACTGCAATGATTTTAACTAGAGTCTCTTTTGAATCTAAAACTAAGACTGCAATTGCTTTTGCTGTTGGAGCCGCAGTGCCAATACTTATGTACACGAATCCACTCATAGGTATTGTTGCTTTTGCAATTTTATTTGTCACAGGTTGCGCTATATGCAAAAAGCCCTCTTCAACCGATGGACTGCTTAAGTGGCTTACCCCCGATGAACGACGCACCCTTTCTCCTCTTGAGGCTGCTATGCAACGCGATTGGGATGCTCATTTTCAGCGACGAGAAGAACAATTACGTCAGAACATACGACAGATGCGCCCAAGGTTCCATCCACCGGTGATCCATCTTTGGGACCAGATGCCTCCACCCCGCTTTGTTTTACCTCACTTTTTTTTCAACGACTTTCCAGCATTTCAAGATCTCCAGCCCCGCCACATCGCAGGCGGCTAGATTCTTAAATATTATTTAGAGCGTACTTGGTTCATAAATCATAAAAATTGAAAATGTCCGAAAATGGAATCCTTTACCCATTGTTAGTAGCGGAAGGATCTCTCAAAGAGACACCCGATTTGTTTTCAAAATCATGAATCCTCCAAGAGGTTTTATCATCTTCCTTTAAGCTGTCAATGTAGCCCGAGCTTTCAAGCACAGGCATATATACAGCTCTTCTACACACGCCTCTAGCCATTTCTCTTTGTTGTACGTCATGTATTGGTTGCACCATTCTGTCAACTCTGGCGTTGAAATCCTGTATATCACCGAACATGTCCTGCACATCCTGAAGATGACGCTCTGCCGCATCTGATAATTGCCCTCTTTCATTGAAAACTCTTTTGTCTGCAATATAATTGATAAAATGATTGACATTGTCTACTACAACGCCATCGTAAAAAGATGCAGAATTTTCGAAGCCTTTGTTGAAGTTTGCTTCCGAAATCATAAAGATTCTTTCTATCTGGGATAAAATTTGCTTACGCTCCTCTTCAGTGAACTTTCTTCGAGAGTATGGGTCAGAAAAATCCTTCTTATTAGCTGTAAGCAAAGCTAATACGAAGCTTTTAGCTTCAGTGACATAGTTAGGAAGATAGATCATCTGAGGAGAACGAAGTTTTTGCGGTGAAATCTCTTCTTGGGTAAATGGATCACAGTCTTTTTGGATATCAAAATTTGGGGGACAAACCCGGTCATCTTTGGAGCGTTCTATAATTAAATTGTAATGAGCTGGTCCGTCAGTTTTCTCATTTATACCTAAACCAGTCACTTTTGATATCACAGATGAACCAGCAATAGGGAATAAAAAGCAAAAGGCATTTCTGAGAAATTCCCAACCTGAAACACCGGCTGTAGGATGCCACCGCCAAATATCGACAACCGTTGCAATTCTGTAAAAATCAATTTGATTACTTGCTTTTTCCACAAGTTGCTTTATTATGTAGCCGTCGGAAGTCCTCATCCGTTTCATTACATATTCACTTTTGTCAGCGATTGCTTTGCATACTTTCCACGCATTTTCAAAATACGGGCGTGTCATCAAATAAACAATTACACTAACACCAATACAAGCAAGCAATATGAGACGTAGCTCTCGCGTTTTTTGACTCTCACGATTTGCTCTATCTATTCCACTTAAGCAGATTTTTCTCACAGAGTAGAAATAATGCTCTTGAATATCACTAGTATGATGTTGGGCTATTCTTTTCTGGAACTCCAAAACACGTTGTCTTTCCTCATGATAATAAAACGTCTCATCAACAATTCTTGAGCTCTCTCCTTCTCTCCAGTCTCTAAAGATTTGATCTTTTGGAAAAGTTATCCCTGTCATGACAATCCCCTTTAAATGAGTCGGCTATTTTATCGAGAACTACGATTTAAAACAAATTCAATGATATGTAAATTATGTCTATTAAAACAACTAACTTAAAAACATTTTAAATAAAAAAATTTAAACACTATTGCCTATAGAATAACATTCAAACACTCCATAAATGAATCTATCCTCAGATTCTTAACAATCGATTTCTGGGCCAATTTGGGCGTCTAAGTTCTCTTTCTAACGGAAGGAAAATACCTATCCAGACCCGGCATTATTCGATTGTCTCGAACCGATATGATCGAAAGCAGCGAAATATCAATAAATTATTATAAAAACATTTGTTTATAACAATTTCAGCGGGTCTATTTAAACTCTAACTGGGAGAAATTCGTCCATGAGAGAATTTAACTTTGTATATTTCCGACAATTTTTCCATTAAAAATTTGCTTTCAGAATATAACTCAAAACAAGACGTATCAAGTGCTCTAATCTCAATTAAAACTCCGTCAAGGTTTAAGGAGCGAAATTGCTCATCTTCGGTTTCGATACACAAATCAGGGCATTTTAAATTGTCATTTTTTTCTTTAACAGCAATAAAAACACCTGACAAAAACTGATGTATTTTTTCGCATAAATTTATCAAAGTATATCCATCTCCTATTTTTCTTAATTGAAACGAATCAACACCTAACTTTTTTGGCAAAGGAGAGATGGCATCAATATCTGTACCAAACCAAATATGAGGTTCGATTAATTCGCTGAGATTTTTGACGATAGACTTTAGCTGAGAGCCAAGACAAACTGCTGGATCATGAGAAAATACTTTTTTGTCCAAGCAGATTAAATATTTTGGCAGAAACATTACTCCTCTTCCTTTATTTTGTTCAGGCATTTAACCTGAGATTCTTAGCTGCTCACAAGAGCATTAGGAGAATCAAAAATTTGAGACAAGATAATTATTCAGATCGAGAAAGGCAAGGAAATTAATATAACTTTGGAATGCTTTGGAGTTAGGAACTTCAAAAACTGCTCTTTAAAAGACCCAAGCGACAGTTACGACACCCGATGTGAATGCAAAATTGTTCCTTCCTGCGATGGAAAACCAAGCCCCGGCTTCTAGACTGAAGTGAGTACTGGGGTTATACTCAATACAGGGCGCTAGACTAAATTCTTCAGAAGATGGCAAGTGGATATCTCGGTGGTTGGAATGGGACTTATTCTGATGGATGTAGTGCACATCCAGGCCCAAGATCCAATTCTCTGTAAGGCTATATTCTAGACCTAGGTTTCCAACGAATTGCTGTCCTGGGATGACGGATCCGTTTGTCTTGGCATTTCCTCCATAGAGATTAAAACCTTTCACGTGAACGCTGGAGGGGAAGTCATATTCAAGATTTAGATTAACAGCGATGGTTTGTCTGGGAGTGAAATAGATGATCTTTCTAAGGATCGCGATAACCCAGGTCTCAAAAGCTCCAGAACCTGTCACATCAGCGATGTTTTTTCTAGGATCTAGATGTTGGTATTTCCCTGTGGGAAAATTTTCCAAAAGCACAATTCTAAAGTCGGGTACTGCTGAGTTAGGTTTGTTCGTGGTAATTTGAAAACCTAAAGCCAACTGGGTATCGCCCAAATGGTACGATTTTCTTCCATTGGATAATGAGTAATTTTCATTGAGACTTAAATTGATGTCTAACCAGGGAGTTATGCCAGTTTCGACTTCGACTAAAAGTTTTGATTCAAAGTATTTGAAAAGGTGTTTGTTTTCCCATTCAGAATTGTAGACTCCATTGACCTTGCCAGCAAAAAGGTACGGTTCAATCAGCCATTTTCCAGGAGGGACATTATTCGGAATAAACGCAAGCAGTGTTCCTGCAAAGATGGGTTCGTAGGAATATTCCGAGTTCCCTTTTTCTGGTTCTCTTGAATAGAGAGAGGTTAGGAATAGAAAACTGAGCAAGATTTTTTTCATGGGTCATGATTTTGTCAGAATCGTGCGTCATTGACAAGAGTTAGATAAAAATTTCGATGGAAATTTGTTGGTTGAATAATTAATATGCCGAAAAGGTAGAGAAAAAAAATTAACCCTCGAGAGAGTAAAGAATGAGTCATTCATTTAATTCCCATGAAAAGTCTTTAAGAAAGCAATGGCTGGTCATTTCTATCATTGCCATTTTAGCCTGGCCCTTGATCACGTTGGGGTTCATGAGCTTTATTTTAAGGAAGCAACATGTTCCAGGAGCAGTCTATTGGGTCTCTTTAGTTGTAGCATTGCTGACAGTACTCGTATTCTATGTGCTGTATCGATGCGCTTATGTCAAACCGGGTATTAGGTTCTTAACTTTTGTCTTGATCGTGGGGCCTTTATTGAAGCTGAAGGCAACGTTTGATGCATTAAAAATGGGTCATGACCATGTGACACTGATTGCTTTGGCTGTCAACCTGGGCTTCTATGCATGGTGGTACATTCTTAGTCTCAAATTGAGAAAGATGAACAAGAAGATTGGCTAATCTTTCTTAAGCGAATCTATGTCTTTGTTGAGCTGCTCTAGGGTCTTGGGATTATCATTAGCAATGAAGCTTTGGTAATCCTGATCGACCTTTACGAAGGGCTTCTCGGAGCCTTTCGCAGCTCGGATGGTCTCGTGGATGATGACAAGGCATTTGTCCATCACGTCTTTGAACTTCTCTTTTTGCTCAGGGATAGTCGACTGCTGATATCCAGATAGGCTTTGTTGAAAAAGATTAACTGCACGGTCGAAGTCTTTCTTATAGATCTCTTGGGGCGTAGAGCCGTCGCCAATTCTGTCTACCATATTTCCTCACCTTTGATTTTGTATATATTTTTCCAGGCTGTTTTTAGCTAGTGGAGAAAGCAACAGCTCTGAAAGTTGGGAGAAATTCATGCGTGGCGAGACCAAGAATTCTCCCAAATGATGAGCTGGTGCTAGTTAAATGACGCTTTAAATTTTTTGTTCAATCGCTTACAAGTAGTAGCTAAATCTATTTTATACAGGTCGTTATGAAAAAATATTGGCTACTGGGATCACTGCTTGGTTTGAGTTTGTTTGCGGATGATCAGCCGGAGGATATTACGACTCCGCCTCCTGAAGTGGTGGAGCAGCAGTTAAGAGATGCAGAGTCAGAGTTCGATGTTGCGAAGAAGATGTTCAACCCTTGGTATGCGGGCCCGCTGCTGACTCCGTCTGCGCATATCCTGAAGCCAGGCCTTGTCAACATTCAGCCTTATTTGTTCTACACGAATAATTATGCGAGATTCGATGAGCATGGCCATTCGCATAAGATTTCGAATATCCATACGATCAATCCGACGGTGCCTGTTCTGATTGGTGTACTGTCCTGGATGGATTTGAGCTTCAATGTCCAAGGGATTTGGAATCAGGAGAAGAAACAGTACTCAGGTTTTTGGGGAGATACTTCGGTAGGGTTGGGATTTGGGCTATTAGACGAGGGGCCGTATCGTCCGGCATTATTGTTTGGGGTGAAGGAGACATTCCCTACGGGAAGATACCAGAAGTTAAATCCTAAAAAAGACGGTACCGATGCAACGGGAGGCGGATCGTATAACACGACGTTGAGCTTCAACATTGCTAAAGTTCTCTGGTGGGTAGCGCTTCATCCGATGAACTTCCGGGTCTCTTTGAACTACTCGCTGCCGGCTTTGGTGTCTGTGAAAGGATATAATGCGTATGGCGGAGGGGCTGGAACGGATGGAAGAGTCCATCCTGGGAATACATTCCAAGGCGACTTTGGATACGAATACAGCTTTACGCAAAAATGGGTTGCTGCGTTGGATATTGTCTATGTTTATAGCCAAAAAACGACATTCTCTGGCAAGCCGGGATTTACGGCTCCGGGAGTACCGGCAGCTGTTGGAGGGCCTTTTAATGATCAGTTGAGCTTGGCTCCCGCACTGGAATACAACCCGAATGAAAATGTCAGTATTGTAGTCGGAACGTGGTTTTCGGTATGGGGAAGAAACTCTCTTAATTTCGCTTCAGCCGTTTTCACCGTTGAGTATACTTTCTAATGCACTACTTTGTAGAAGGATTGATGTTGGGATTTGCGATTGCAGCGCCGGTGGGGCCCATCGGGGTTTTATGCATCCGCAGAACACTCCATTATGGAAGGCTTTCGGGGATCTATTCAGGACTAGGAGCAGCTTCCGCCGATATGCTCTATGGTCTTATCGCTTTCTTAGGCATTAACTTGCTTTCTGACTTTTTACTCTCATGGCAGTACTGGTTAAGAGTTGGGGGCGGGATATTTTTAATCTTTTGGGGAATGCGGATATTTTTATCAAAACCTCGTGATCAGAATAAACCGGTTACGCACGGGACTTATGTGAGGGATTTCCTCTCGACGTTCTTTTTGACGTTGAGTAACCCGTTGACCATCTTTGCATTTTTGGCGATCTTTGCAGGTCTTGGCGTGGTAAAAAATGTCACGAACCACGGTGGATGGCTGATCTTAGGAATCTTTTTGGGATCATGCCTCTGGTGGTTCTTCTTATGCGAAGTAGTTGCTTTTATCCGAAAGAAGGTAAGCCCAAACTTCATGATATGGCTGAGCCGCATTGCAGGATTAGTCGTTATTGGATTTGGGATCGCAGCTTTTGTCAGTACAAGTTATCTTGCAGACCATCCTGAAGTGCAGATTTCCCCAAAATAATTTTAGATCTGCTTGAAGCGAGGGACGACTTTCCCTTCCCAGTCAACGGTTTCAAGAAAGAAATTCAGCGGCCGGAGCCAAAGATCATTTGTCCCGTAGAGACTTCGATAGATGACCAGTTCTTCAAGAGTCTCGGTATGGCGTCCAACGCCGAGGATTTCATAACGATTGCCTTTGTAGTGTACGTAGATGCCTAAGGGAAGCTTTGTGGCGGCTTCCGAAAAAGGTGCGAGCATAATTTCCTCCTATTGCACGATCACATTTCCATCAGAATCAATCTGAAATGCGTTTTTTTGAAGAAGATTCGGCATTGATTTAGCAACTCCTGCAACTTGATTGAAGTTGAGGGGGATTTCGGGATTGGCCTGATGCTGGAGAATCTGTTGCTGGTGCTGCTCAAGAACCTGTGCAATGAAAGGAAGTCCGTAGATGACGGCCTGGGCAAGTCTTTCTGTCGAAGTCGCACCTAGATCTTTATTGTTGGAGAGATTGACAAGGACAGCTGGCATGTAAGTCGGTGTGCGGCCGATTTCTTCTCCGAGTCTAGCATCGAACTGGGAAACAATTCTTTGGCGATCCTGAGAACTGAGCTGGAGAATGGCATTTTTCAGGGCAGTGCCTTCTTCAGGAGTGAAAAGCCGAAGCATCGCAGCAATGCGGGTCAATACGCGGTCGTCACGATCTGAGGGGTTGAGCCCTATCCAAGAAGCTCGGATGGATAAGTAAGCGTTATAAGCATCGGTTTCGGTTTTACTTGCATCAGAAAGAACGCGGCAGGCACTGGCCATCGCTTGCATCGCTTGATGGGTTTGTTCAGTATAGACAATGGAAGAGGTATTATTGACGTGTCCCAGAGCGCCAGCGACATCGCAGGTATGGACAAAAAGATCAAAAGAGAGCGCTGTCGGATCTGTGACGGCAACAGTGCTGTTTTTGAGTTTTGTGAACATGGAAGGACCGCCTTCTAGATGAGTCACGTGTCCGTAATGTGCTAGATTGGCGACTTTGAATAGGAGTTGTTTTGCAGCAGAGGGAAGCTTCGAAAAAGAACGGGATAGATGAGGGCGTTGTTTTAGCACCTCCAGAGCCTCTCCATAGAAATCGTCATGATCGGGAGCTTTGGCGCCAGCGGTTTTAAAAATTTCCCTAGCTTTTTCACTTTTTCCCATATCTCCTAAGACAAGAGCTGTCTCCATCGTCAGCTGCATTTGAGTCGGAGTTAAATTTTGATATTTCGAATTCAAAAGGCTAGTTCCCTGCTCGTGGAGTTGTTGGAAGCTTTCCTTGGTAAGTCTGACATTCTCGGGTTGTGCTGCGGTAAATTCTTGATACGCGTTGTCACTTCCGTCGAGAATCAACTTCAAACAATAGAGCGACATTAAAGAACGATCAAACTCAATGAACTTCTGGCCGTACAACTGCTCTGAGTACGATTTATCGGCAGAGGCTTGATTTTCTTCGGTTTTACGAACTTGATCATTGGCAAGCCAAACGATCTCGGAATATTGACCGATGATCTTGTTAACCCACAATCTACCCTCGGAATAGACGGGGGTTTGTTTAACGACTGGGGCCGGGTCTTGCACAGGAGCTTGAACTTGGACTGGAGGCGGAGGTTGTGTGGCATGCTTTTTATGACGACATTTGCATCCGCCAAAGCAAAAAACTGGCAATAGAACTATAGATAAAATCCGTCCCGCATATCTCATAGAAGTCTCCTTTGGAAAATGGATTTTATGTCGTTCTAAAGATTTAGGCAATTAGGAAAATTAAGGCTTAAGATAGCGATTTGAAAAGACTATACAAACAATTCCAAGTAGAAAAATTTTGTTCATTCAGGTAACAATATAGAGTAAAAGGACGCTTATGCGATGGCTCAGTTTACTTGTGCTGGCTTTTTCATTTCAACTCTTTGCTGCTCCGAAAAATCAGGTTGCCAATGGCAACCTCACCTATGGCCAAGAGATCTTTGATACTCTGCAGATCAATG
>CAZFXE010000021.1:0-15942 GCA_964522945.1 uncultured bacterium | reverse complement strand
GAATTTTTCTGGAAGCGCCATATCGAGTTGGACGGTTCCGCACTGCCAAGATCTTCCTAAAGCATCTTGGATATGGATGTCGATCTTCGGTCCATAAAAGGCGCCATCGCCTTCGTTGATACGGAACGGCTGGCCCCATTCTTCTAAAGCGTCTTTAAGGCCCGCTGTTGCTACTGCCCAATCTTCATCTGTGCCGATGCTTTTTTCAGGCCGTGTAGAAAGTTCCAAGCGATAAGAAAGCCCAAAAGTATCGTAAACTTCCTCGGTAAAGCCTAAGATGCCCAAAATTTCAGCTTTGATATCGGCAGGCTGCATAAATAGGTGGGCATCGTCTTGATGGAAGCTGCGGACGCGCATCAGTCCTGAAAGGGCGCCGGATGCTTCATAACGATGGACGTGACCGATTTCAGCAATCCGGAGAGGCAGCTCCCGGTAGCTGTGGCTATGGGATTTGTAAAAGAGCATACAGCCGGGGCAATTCATTGGCTTAATGGCAAAAGCTCTTTTTTCGATCTCAAAGCTGTACATATTGTCGCGGTAATGGTCCCAGTGGCCTGATGTCTGCCACAGTTCTTGGCCGCAGAGAAGAGGAGTTTTTATCTCTATGTAACCCGATTTCTGGAGCAAGGAACGTAAAAAATCGACCAATCTGTTCCAGATGATCATGCCTTTGGGATGGATGAATGGGATTCCAGGTGCTTCTTCTTTGAGAGAAAAAAGATCGAGCTTGGGCCCTAAAATTTTGTGGTCCCGTTTTTTGGCTTCTTCCAATAGGTAGAGATAATCTTTTAACAGTTTTCTATCGGGGAAAGATGTTGCATAGACGCGAGTGATCATTTCGCGGCTGGGATCCCCTTTCCAATAAGCGCCTGAGGTTTTTAAAACTTTAAAAGCTTTGATCTTACCGAGGTTATTTAAGTGCGGGCCGCGGCAGAGATCAAAAAATTCGCCTTGTTCATAGCCGGTGATTGGCCCTTCTTCAAACCCTTCGATCAATTCGACCTTATAAGGGTTGGATTTGAAACGAGCGATCGCCTCTTGTTTATTTTTAAACAGGTGGCGTTTGACTTGGTAGTTATCATCGATGATTTTACGGACTTCTTCTTCGATCTTTGGAAAGTCTTCTTCAGTGATGGTGACATTGGCAAAATCGTAATAAAATCCGTTTTCAATTGGAGGTCCAATCGTTGGTTTTGCATTGGGAAAGAGTCGTAGGATGGCTTGGGCCAGGACGTGGGCAGACGTATGCCAGAAAACTTCTTTGCCTTGGGGTTCATCGAAGGAAATAAATTTAATTTTATCTCCGTCCTTCACGAGATGTTGAAGGTCATAAAGAGTGCCGTTGATATCGACAGCAAGCGCCTCATGCGGACCTCTGAGATTCATCTTATCGGCGAGTTCTTTTGCAGAGCAGGCTTCAGCCAGCTCCATCCATTGATCATTGACTTGTATTTTCATAATTTTACGTGTTTAATAGAGTTAAGTATAATCCAATGGCAGAAAAAACCGAAGAAATTCCTCTAGATCCAGAGTGGCTCTTCTTGGCATCCCAGGCAATGGATCGTTCTGGAATTCAAGATTCTTATTGTTTTCGGGCGGTGAGTTTAGCTAGAGCCCTTGCACGAGTTCTTGTGGATGGAAAAGGTCAGCCGCAGACTTTTTCTAGAAGCTTGCCTCATTTTTATTATCCGAATGGAACATCTGACGGATCGATTTGGGAGCACCAATCAAAATTTTTAAAAAGATGGAATAAAGATGCGGCGTTTGTAAAAAAATTTCGAAAATTTTCTCTTCCACTCTTCCATAAAAAAGCTGAAGAGATGGTTAGGGCTACTCTTTTACTCACCCCAACTCAGCCTCTTTCTGATGCGCATGTCAAAAGAGCGGCAATTTGCGCCTGTCTGACTCCTCTGCGTCAAAGCGTCGGATCGTGTTTTGCAACAGCTCCTGCGATTTTGGCTCAAGGCCATTACCTAGATCTCTTTATCGATGATCTCTATGAACTGCTCACAGCGGGAAGGCTAAGAAGAGTTTCAGAAGGAGTCCAATATAGCGTTCCGCTCAGTTTGACATTTGGAGTCGGCGATTTAAGAAAAGTAATTGACCCTTCAAGGGAATTTTGGACCTCGCCGGGATTAATTGCGGCTTTGGAGGCGGGCCATTTAATTCCTCCAGAGGCTCCATTTCAACAAAAGATGCTGAGGGCAAAAGATGCCCTTTTGCCTTACTATCGACCATCCATGACCGTCGAGCAGTTGTTAAAGAAAAGCTCTAAAATTGAAGAAGCTTCCATTGCGTTCAAAAGCATCGCTGATAATGCGCTCCTCAAAGCATGGGAATTTACGCTCGCCTCTTTTTCTGATATTAAAATGGAATTTTCCGGATGGAATTTGAACTGGAGCGTGGGGTTAAATCCAGACCAGACAGGTGGAATTGGAGCAGCCTTATACGAGGCATTGGATGCAAAGCTTCATGAGGCCAATGAGAAAATTGAGGAATATCACTTTGCTGCTCAGGAAGCTTTCGATCAGCTTAAAGCGGCGGAAAACCTTATGAAACAGGCTTCGACAGAAGCTGAAGTTCGTCGTATGAAAGCAGAAGGCCAGGCAAGAGCCCATCATTTAAGAGTTTGCGAAGAGCTCAAAGAAGAATTTAGGGTTAAAGCGAAGATTTATTCTGAGTTCTTTGCATTCCTGATCCGTCAATACGCCATGAAATTCCAGGAATACTTCCAAGAGATCTACGATGCAGAGATGCCTGAGATTTTTAAAGGCCCCTATGAAGACCGGCTGGCAGGATTTCGGCTCGTGTTTAAACATGGGCGCAGTGACAGCTCGCTATGGACATTGATCTACGATCAATCCCAATTTGTCCAAGCGCTAGTTGAGTTTTTTACTTTGATCGAACACCCCCTGATGCATGCTTGTCAGACCCCTGTAGAGAAAAAAATCGTGGAAGAGATGACAACGGTTGTTATCCAGCATGTCCGTTCGGATCTATTTATCGAATCGGTTATGGCAAAAGCCGCCGCTTCCAACAGGCTGCCCTGGGCGTATCTTTCAGGAGGGTCGATCAGTCAGCTGGTTCCCCTTTATTTTCGAGGCGCTGCTTTGAAAAAAGAATCGCGCGAAGTGCAAGATGAGCTCGATCTCTTTATTTTTTTGCTAGAAACGATGAAAAGTCTTCTTCCCCCAGCAACAGAGAGATTTTTAAAAGATCCGGCAGAGAAATTTTTAATGGAATCTCCTACGCATGTTTTTTCTTTTTTGCCCGGACTTCGGCTATTTAAAGAAGGCTGGATCGATGAAGGTTTTACCTACACGTGGATCCGAGACCGGTTTTTGCTGCCCGGAAAAGAATTTTACAGTTCTATGAAGCTCTCTTTAGCTGAGCAAAAAGAGCTGATGCGCCGGCTTTCCATGGAAGGAGATGCGACTTCTTCTGCAACTATCGAGACGTTTTGCTCCAAGTGCTCTCATATTCCGGAAAAAGAGCTTGCAGCATTTCTCTATAGGACGCTTCCTCTTATCCCAGGAGATAAATGTAAAGCCGTTTTACAAAAACTTTTGGAAACTGATCATCCGGTGATTCCATCAGAGATGCCGGATTTTCTGTCTTCGCAGGAGCTGCAGCAGTTGGCCAAGGCGCAAATCGATTCTGATATCGACCGGCATGCAAAGATTGCAGCTCGCGCTCAAGAGTTAAAACTCGCTCCCACAGCCTGTATTTTTGCCGATACGAACTGGCCTGAAGGGTATTTTGCATTTGTTATTCACCCCATCACACTCAATTTAGAAGTCTGGAAATCAGATCTGACAGGTTCTTTTGCATCTCCGCTCCCCCTGGTCAAAACTTGGCTGGGAAAGGGAAAGGAGTTCGTTTGGAATATCTATACAAATAAGATTTGAATTTTTAAGATTGACGGGTATGAAAAATTATCTTTTGGGAATCTTTGTCACTGCTCAATCACTACTCACTGCCCTATACATGGGAAATCCTGCTGAGCCAGAAATTATCGATACAGGGCTTTTTATATCGCCTGATTGTAGTGTCGGCATCAAAATCGGCTACCAAGGCGACTATGTTTTCGACCGAGCGCTCAAATCGTATGGCGGGTCCCGCGGCAAGATCGATCAATTCGAAATCTTGATGAACCAAGGCGCCGTTATCCTTAATTACATAGATCGGGTAGAAATTTATGGGACAGTTGGAGCGATGAGAAACCATTTCTGGTATCGGCCGCATGTCGATAATAAGCGGAGGGAATTTGAGACGGACAACCGGTGGACGGCAGGAGGCGGTGTCAGATTCATACTGGCTCAGTGGTGCAATACGGGGCTTGGCTTCGATGGCAAGATCCAATATGGAAGGCCCTCTATTCAATGGGTCACGGTTAACGGTGTTTCTAGTTCTTCAAGCGGCCATGTGACGTATCGTGAATACCAGGGATCTATTGCTGTTTACCATACAATGGGGTTTTTTACGCCGTATCTGGGGGCTAAATATACCAATGTCCACGCTAATGTCGGTGGACTTTCAAAAAGCGTTTATCCCCGCAGACATTTTAAGATGACCAACAGATGCCGGTTTGGAATGGCGCTAGGATGTACGCTGTCTCAAGGGAAAAAAGTCGATGTGAACTTAGAGGTCCAGTTGATTGATGAACAGGGCTTGACAATTGGCGGGAACATTAAATTCTAAACTCGACTTTGTAACTTTTTGAGCCCGCCTGTCTCGTCTATTTACTCTCGGACGTTCGACTGTCAATCGAACTGGGAGATTATTTAAAACAGGAAGGGGTTAAAAACCCCTTCCTGTTTTAAATAACTCCCCCGAAAGCAAATATCTCGAGACCTTCGGGCCCAAAAAGTTACAAAGTCGAGTTAAAAAAAAGGCGAGAAGTTGCCTTCTCGCCCTATAAAATCAAGAAATCAAAAGACTAGCGCTTACGTTTCGCTGTTCTCTTCGCTTTTTTAGCTTTTTTTCTTTTCTTAGCCATTCTTTCCTCCAAAGGTTAAAAGAATCTTCCTAACCCCTGAATAGCGATGGCAGGATTTTTTAACAAGAAGACTTAAGATTTTTTTTTAAAAACTTATTTTTTCCCTCCAAAAAATGTCAGTCTTTGCAAAAAAACGCATAGCAGCTTTATACTGGGCTCCTTCATAATCCTGAATAGGGGTCTTAATATGAGTTTCTATCGCCGCCTAGCACTTTTGAGCTCTGCTGTTTTGATGACAGGCATGCTCACTGCCGCTGAAGACATGGGTAATGAAGATATTCAGGCCTTGCGCGATTGGATTAACTCTAAAAGGATGATCACCGTCCGCGAATTAGGCGGCCAGCTCTCCATCAGCGGGGAGGTGCGGGCAGAGCTCCAGTCTAACAATTCGACTGTCAATGGAGTGGCTCAGCGCGGAAGAGGAACAGGCAGACCAAATAACGACTATGACGTCGAATTCAACCTTGCCATCGACTACCGGACAGAAAATACCTGGGCAGCTGCGCGGATTAAATTCGATAACGATGCAGGAAACCTCACGGAACATATCGGCAGCGGAACAAGCGATAAGATCAGAGTCGACAAAGCTTATTTTGGATATCGCGTCATCGACAGAGACCGGCATACGGCGGACATTGAAGTTGGACGCAGAGGCAT
Source organism: uncultured bacterium (assembly GCA_964522945.1). Classification (GTDB taxonomy): domain Bacteria; phylum Chlamydiota; class Chlamydiia; order Chlamydiales; family Rhabdochlamydiaceae; genus PALSA-1444. The sequence goes on along the minus strand of CAZFXE010000021.1, from coordinate 10,286 downwards.
GCTCCTTATTTTTGACTCTAAGCTCCAATACGGATCGAACTTCGATGGTGTGAGCTTCAAAGACAGCTATGCCGTCGATAAAGTGGGAGACATTTACTATCAAGTGGGCGCTTTCATGGTCAATGAGAAGAAAGATCAGGTAGCCTATGTCGGAGAGGCGGGTATTTTAAACGTTGCTAATACTGGATTTTATACCAAATACTCCTGCATCGACTGGGACACGAAAGACCAACATAAAGTTCCTGCACAGTTTCACTTCATCAATTCTCAGCTCCTATTAGGATATAAATTCATTCCTCAGCCCTGGGATAAAGTCGTGAACTTCTATCTCGCGGGCCTCTATAATCACAGAGCGCGTTCGATGAAACTGACAGACTACAAGCGAGCAAATTTCGGTGGGTATCTCGGATTTTCGATTGGGCAGATTAAAAAAGCCGGAGATTGGAACTTTGAGGCCAATTATCAAGTTTTGGCTGCTCAGTGCGTTCCTTCTTTCGATGTCAGCGGTATTGGGATGGGAGCCCGTAGGGGACAATCTTTCTATTATGAAGAAAAGAAAGGCGACATTACTCCTTTCACAAATCGGCGCCAACCTGAAGGCAACGTCAACTACAGAGGCTTTAGGCTAGTGATGCAGTATATGCTTTCCAACAACTTGAACCTTTTCCAAGAGTGGAGCCAATCGATCACATTGGATGATCATATCGGACCTTTCCGCCGCTATAAGCAGTATGAAATCGAGTTGATCTACGCTTTCTAAAAGGGGCTTTCCTTAAAGAGAATATTGACGTGGGGGCCTGAAGTGTCGACGTTGACGTAGATAAACTTTGGGGTCTTCCCTTTAAAAACACTGAACATGCTCGGAGAGCTGACCAACGTCTCTGGCAATTTGTCCGATTCAACCATGATGCAAGGATTTGCGGTATCATCAGCCATTTCTTTGGCTGCATCTAGCAAAGGTTTTAACGAGTTGTCCGATTTAACCATCTTCACAGAGAAAAAGACCCAATTAAACCACGGAAAACGCTTTTTTTCTCCATCTTGCTTGAGCAAAAGATGTGCATTTTGAGCAACGCTTAAGAGAAGCATCGCTTTTTTCCACGATGCATTTTGCAGGATCAATATTGCGCCCGGATTTTTCTCCAAAATCGTTAGATTCAGGGTTTGGATATGATTCAAAGGATGCAGAATGCAGCGGGAGAAAAACGAAAGAAAAAGATCTGAAAGCCTGGACATCATCAAGAGAGATAGAAGCAGCGTGATAGAGCCTGTGACAGCAAATGCAATCGAAGGTGATAGACCAAGAATTGCACTATATACATAAAGGGCTGCAGCAGCCAGCAACACGCCGCAGAAACTTAGGAAATTGTTTGCTGCAATGATCTGGCCTCGTTTTTCATTGGGGCTGAAAAGCTGGATGAACGAGTCGAAGGGAACAATAAATAGTCCTCCGAATGCTCCCAAAAAGATCAATAAGATCACAACAGCTACTAAGTGATGGCAGAAGATCCACAGCATGAATAGACAAATTGAAATAAAGATTCCTGCAAAACAGGATAGTCCTAGCTCGACCCTTTTTTTAGAAACCCTCCCCCCAACAAAGGCCCCCAGCGCGATCCCGAAAGCGGTACTTAGAAAGAGATATCCCCCTGAAACCTCGCTGAGCTTTAAGGCAAAAATAGCATATGGGATGATGTTGAGCTGGATGAAGGCCCCGATAAATAAAAAATAAGCCGAACCGCATACCGCGACTAGAAGATGTTTCCTGGAGTAGCAAAAGACAAGTGTGGAATAAATTTCTCTGACGAATAAAAAGTTTAATTTTTTATCGCTCCCCTGCGGAGGCGTTTTTCTTATTCCGAATGTGGCGATGAAGCCGATAATCGCAATGAGTAAACAAAACCCAGCCACGATAACATAATCCCGGCTGGTGATCTGAGTTAAAAAAGAAGCTAAAAATGTTCCAAAAATGACAGCCAAGTAGGTGAAAGAGGTGATCAGACCATTGGCTTTGGAGATTCCATCTTTTGGGACAAGTTCGGTAATGATCGCATATTTAGAAGGGCCGAACATAGCGCTATGCGTGGATAAAAGAAAAAGAAGACAATAACTTCCCCAAACGCTTTCATAGCCAAAAGCAATCATGGCAAGGACCATCGTTCCCATTTCGATCCCTTTTAAGAGCATCATCAGCCTTTGCTTGCTGAAACGATCGGCCAAAACCCCTGCAGTTGATGAAAATAACAAAAAAGGAATCACGTAAACAGCACCGATTTTAGCTAAAATGATGCTGGCATGCTCTTGGCCTCGGAGATCAATGATGAGGTAGGCAATGACAAGTTTGAAGATATTGTCATTAAGAGCTCCCATAAATTGAGCAATATTGAGAAAATGGAGAGAATGCTTATCGGGACGTGAAAATCCTGGGAGCTTGGACAAAAAGCCGCCCAGGCTCTCGATCCATGATTTTTTTTTAAGAAGCACCATAAGGGTTACTCTACCATGAAATATTTAACATCGTTATGAAAATTTTTGTTTCTAATCATCTGGAAGTTTTGACCAAGCTTTTAAAAGAAGAGCTTTTTCAAGCCGGTAGCCATCCGTTTGATAAACGATGGATCGTTGTGCAGAGTGAAAGGGTCAAACAAGATCTATTCTTGCAATGGGCCCATGATCCTCTTTTGCACGTCGCTGCCGGCTGCAAAATGATCAGCTGGAGCGAGGCTCTTTCACGCCTTTTCCCTCATGTCCCGTCTCAAGCAGAACTTTCTCTTAAGATTGAAGCCGCTCTAGATTCCATTCATGATGAAGCTCTTTTAGCGTATTTAAAGCCCGGAGGTCTCCCGCGTAAAGCCAGTCTTTGCGATCGAATGAGCACGCTGTTTTTACAGTATTTAAATCAGCCAGAAGAAAAACTCCAGCAATGGCTGGAAAAAACAGGCTGGCAGCAATCTCTCTGGAAGGCTGTTTTTGTTAATGAGATCCCCTGGAAAAGCCAGAACACATTAGAAGGATCTGTCTATCTTTTTCATCCTTTCCAAATCGCTCCTTATCAGCTAGATGCCTTTAAAAAAATGGAAGCAACCTGCTTTCTTTTTTCTCCGTGCGCACTGTATTGGGGAGATTTTCATACTTTGCAAGAACAGGGCTATCTTTTGAAAAGAGCGCAGGCAAAAACTCGTGAAGAGCTTGTGCAGTTTTTTGAAAATGAACACCCTCTTTTAGCCAACTGGGGCCGAAAAGGAAGGCAGCTTTTAAGTTTTTTTGAAGACGAAGAGTGGTTAGATGCGTACCAAGAGACACAAAGTTCATCTCTTCTAAAAAAAATCCAAGAAGAGATGCTGACATTGTCGATCTCAGAAAAAAAGCCTGATGAATCGATTCAAATCCATTCGGCTCCATCAAAATTGCGCGAAGTCGAAATAGTTTGGGAGATTATCCAGCGGCTTCCTTTCAAACCCTCTGAAATTTTGGTGCTCGCACCAGATATGCAAATCTACGCTCCGATTGTCGAGCTCGTTTTCCATCAGAGGGGCGGCCCTTTTGATTTTGCCATCTTTGGTCTCGAAGCTCGTTCCAAAAGCTCTCTGATGCAAGGTCTCGAAGCTCTCTTAGAGTTATCCCATTATAGATTTTCTAAAGAGTCGGTTGAAAAACTCCTCTTCTGCCCTCCATTTTTGAAAAAATTTGGTTTTACCATTGAGGATGCACATCTTCTTCTCAAATGGATCAATGAAGTGCATATCCGGTACGACTTGGGAGGAGACCATCCCGGCACCTGGCAAGAGGGACTAAAACGTCTCGTGGAAGCCTTGGTGACAACGGTTAAAGACAACCATTTATCCATAGATTTTTCAGATGCCGATGTTTTAAGCAGGTGGATTAAAGTATTCCAGTTATTTGAAGGGATCTCCGAAGAAGAAAGGTCGTTGAAAGAGTGGTCAAAAACATTAAAATCTCTCGTTTCCCAATTTTTTGCTCCCGATCCTGATGATTCTTTAATGCGTGAGTTAGAAAAATTTCAGCAGATGGAAATCGATGGAAAATTCCCAATCTCCAGCATCGAGAGGATTTTGAAAAATATATTCCAGCAAAAGAGCGGAGCCGTACAAGGGTCTCATTTACAAGCAGTCCGTTTTGCATCGCTGGAAAAAGGAGCATTAATTCCTGCAAAAGCTATCATTCTCATGGGAATGGAAGAAGGAAGCTTTCCACGTCAAGATCTGTCATCTTCTCTTCAGCAGCTTGCTATCCCAAGCCGTATCGAAGAAGACAAATATCTTTTCTTAGAAGCTTTTTGCAGCGCAAGAGAGACGTTTATCATGACTTATTTGCGTATCCATCCAGAAGATGGAAAAAGCCAGAAAGCCTGTCCGATGGTCGAAGAGTTATCCAATTATGGCAAAATTCCGACAACGGACCATCCATTTTCACCGTTTGATCTATCGTATTATCAAGAAACAGGTTTTAGAAGTTTTTCAAAAATCCATTTTGAGGCTTTGCGAAAGACTACCTTTGAACCTAAAGTTCCCATTCTCCCTCGTATTCCACTCTCTGCCATCGATATACGCATGCTCCGCAGTCTTGCCCGCCATCCGCTGAAATACTTTTACGAAGAAAGGCTGGGAATCGATTTTGAGTGGAAAGATCACAATACCGAGTTTACCATCTCTCCCTTAGACATGATCGTTTTACGCAAAGCTTCATTGAAAAAACCATTAGAGGCGCTGCTTAGTGAGATGGCAAAAGATGGAAGACTGCCTGTCGGAGCTTTTTCCAAGGCAGCTGTCCAAAAAATTCGAGACGAGATCGAAACCTATCACGAAATGTTATCTAAGCTGCAAGTCCACCCAGACGAGATCTATTCCATTGAGCTGAAATCGTCTTGCAAGGAAGCCGTGCAGATCGATGCGCACACCTGGATTTATCCAGCTCTACACATCGATGATGTGATGATCCAAGGAAGAATCGATGAAATGTCTCCCAAAGGCCTTCTTTTTCACGGTGAAGATACCCTTGCTGATCAACTCAAGGCCTGGCCGCTTCTATTGATCGTTTCTCAATTAGGTTTGCCTCCTCACCTTCTGCTCACTAAAAAGGGAAAGATCAGCGAGCTCAAACCATCAGAGAATTCGCTTGAGAAATATATCTGCTACGCAAAAAAAGCGTTGATGATGCCATCGCCGCTTCATCCTAAATGGGCAAGAGGGCTTTTCAAAGAGGGAAAAATACCCACTACGGAACAAGATGAGATCATCGAATGGGCCCATAATAGAAATCTGCTTCCGCCTATCGATCTCTGGCTGCAGGCCTGGACCCCTCATCTTCAGGAGGTAGTCGATGAGCTCCTTTGATATTCTGTCTCGAGCAGCACCCTTGCAGCGCCGCTTATTTTTAGAAGCATCGGCAGGAACAGGAAAGACATTTACAATCGAGCACATTGTCATTCGTCTTCTTCTAGAGACGGATTATACACTCGATCAAATCCTTGTCGTGACATTCACAAGAGCTGCAACACGAGAGCTCAAAGTCAGGATCCGTGCGAATTTAGAAAAGGCTCTTTCCCAAGACCACTCTTTGGAGCAGAAAGAGAAACTCAAAACCGCTTTGCTGACATTTGAAAAATCTCAGATTTTTACGATTCATGGTTTTTGCCACCGGATCCTCCAAGAATTTGCCTTTGAAGCTTTTGTCGGTTTAGATCTCCAAGAGTGGGAAGATAAAGAGGAAAAATGGGCTGTCTTAGAATTTCTCCGCTCTACTGCTGCACTTTCTCCTGCTGAAGTGCAACGTCTGCTGGGCTCTGTCCGCGGTGATATTGATACACTTGTCAATAAACTGTTGAGATCTTCTGAGAATCAGATCAAAGGTTTTTCCAGCTCTGAACTTTTAAGACAGGCCAATAGTAATCTCTCCTGCATTGCTCCTTTTTCCATCACTGAAGCTTTTGATCTAGCGCGGCCCCATTATAAAGGCATGACCTCATCCGATTTTGACAAACAGGCTTCACTGCTTGATTTTGCCCTGCAAAGAAGAGAGATACTCCCAGAAGAATGGGACAGACTTATTGCAGAAGAAGAGATTTTTTTAGAAGGAATAGAGCCTAGCAATCTCAAAGCACGGACAAAATTCACAGGTCATGGGCCTCTTGAGCAGCTAAGATCAGCACTGCTGCCTGCACTAGAGTCTGCTAGAAATCCGCGTCACATTTTCCAGTATTTAAGCCAGGCATGGCAGGAAGAGAGAAAAAAACTCTCCCGCCTTTATGAAAAAGTTTCTCCAGACGATCTTCTGAAAATGGTCCAGGAAAAACTAGCGGAGAAATCGTTTGTGAACGAGATCCGAAAAAAATATCAGGCAGTCATTGTCGATGAGTTCCAAGATACCGATCCTATTCAGTGGAAAATCTTTGAAACGCTTTTTCTTACCGATCCTACAAAAGCTGTTTACCTTGTTGGCGATCCTAAGCAATCGATCTATGCGTTTCGAAGCGCTGATATCTACACCTTTCTAGATGCTGCAAAAGGGTTTGAAATCGAAGAGAAAGCAGTTCTGACAACTAACTATCGCTCGACACAAGGACTTTTAGACGGATTGAATCGTCTTTTTTGTGCAAAACCTTGGATGGACCTTCCAAGACTAAACCAGCAACTATCCGTTCCTCTTTCTACAGCAGCTAAACAAGGTGAAGGAGAGCTTTGCTTTATGATAGCTGAAGGTGAGCTCGGCATGGGAAAGAGGTGGCCAAACGAGGCAATCGAACACCAATTTTTTTCCTATATTATCCATGAGATCCATCATCATCAGCTACGCCCCCAAGAAATTGCCATCCTAGTCAAAGACCGCTATCAGGCCCTCCGTGTAAAAAAGATGTTGGAAAAATACCAAGTGCCTTGCGTCATCTCTCGGGGAGCAAGTTTAGGAGATTCGATCATGGTCGATCTACTTTCAGAACTTGTTGAAGCCTGCCATGGTACTAATCCTCTTTCTTCCGTAAAAAAAGTTCTGCTCGGGCCCTTTGTCCGGCTTCCCATTGAAGAACTCACCGATGAAGCCGTCTTTCAAGCCAAAGCGAGCATTGCAGAGCTCTCTCTTGTATGGCTAGAGCGTGGTTTTTCTGTATTCTTAGCTCAATTTCTTCAGACGAAATTTTGGAAGAGTTCAGTTTTTCAAACCCTTTGCTCTACTGAAGCGTTGTATGACGATCTGATGCAGATCGTGGAAAAAATTCTTTATATCCGGGATCCGCATCAAATGATCAAATCTCTTCAGCTCTTAAAGATCGAAGAACTGGATGAAAGAATTTCTGCCCATCCGCATGGTATTCAAATCATGACCATCCATGCCAGCAAGGGGCTTGAGTTCGAAACCGTCTTTGCAATCGGGCTGGCTTCCCGCACGCCTGCAGAAGATAAACCAGAAGCTGAATTGAAAGAGCTCGATGCAGAAAAAATGCGCCAGTTCTACGTTGCTTTAACTCGCGCAAAACGACGGCTTTACATTCCTGTAGCCCGAGGGGCCAAGACCTATAAATTAGGAGAAGCTTCTCCGGTTGAACTTTTCTTAGAAAGAACTTCGCCCGATCTTGAGACCTTTACACATGTTTATCTCAATCAAATCGCATTTGATCTTTTACCTTATGAGGCATCTGCTCCCAGTACATTTGTTCCTCCGCCATCTATTAATCAGTTTTTCAAACCGTTCTTCCTCCAATCCTTTACGTCACTCGCTCAAGTCTCAGGAGAAAGGAAAGCTGTCTCAGATCCATCGCTCCCCTCCAGTGCAGAGACAGGAATTATCATCCATCGCGTTTTGGAGAGGTTTTTCGATCAGAAGCTGGATCTTGGAGAACTCATAGATCAAGAGATCAAAGGGTCTCATCTAGAAGCTCATGGAGCTGTGATCCAAACAATGATCGATAAAGTTTTAGATCTTCAGTTGGATGGCTTTTGTCTGCGGGACCTCGATCTTTCACGCGTGATGCCTGAGATGGAATTTCTTTTCCCATCAGAGGGCACAGCCTTAAAAGGTTTTATCGATCTGTCATTTGAACATAACGGGAAATTCTATCTCATCGATTGGAAAACAAACGCTTTAGAAGATTACACACCTGAAGGCCTGCATAAAGCCATGCTCGAACACGACTATCTTCTCCAGGGCAAGATTTATGCCACGGCTTTCACGCGTTATTTAAAGCTTTATGGCAGCCATACCTTTGGTGGGGCTTTTTTCCTTTTTGTCCGCGGACCTGCCGCCTACCACTTTATCCCAGAGGTGCTCAATGTTTGAACAGCTTCTTGAGCAAAACATCCTAACCGAACTGGATCTCTTTTTCGCCGATCTGGATGCCAAGAATGATAATGAAAGAGCTTTTCTTGCAGCCGTGATGGCGCTTTCAAGGGACGGGCATCTCTGCTTAGATCTCGATAACCTAGCATTGCCAGAATCCCTCTTAAAGCCTGTTCTAGAAGGATCTAAAACAGCAGCTTCCCCCTACATTCGAAAACTGGGCAACTTGTTTTATCTCGAGAGAAATTATGATGATGAAACCCGTATCTTAAATCAGCTCAGGCAACTTTCATTCAAAGTAAAGCCGCTTGACTATGCAATGCCTGCAGGACTTACGGATGAGCAGCAAAACGGTTTAAATCTCGCTCTTTCCAATACCCTTTCTGTGATCGAAGGTGGCCCTGGGACCGGCAAAACGTTTTTAACCGCTCATCTTGTTAAAGCAATGGGATCTTCAGCTCAGGTGATTTTAGCTGCTCCGACAGGGAAAGCTGCAGCGCGGCTAAAAGAATTTAATCCTCAGGCCACCTGCGGAACGCTCCACTCTATCTTGGGCATCAAATCTGCTCGGCAGCTAGCGCGCGGAAATTCCTACATCAGGGCAGATCTGATCATCATCGATGAATCGTCGATGATCGATGCCAAGCTCCTTGCTTTCTTCCTGGGGTCATTAGAGGTGGGACAGCGCGTAGTATTTCTAGGAGACGGTAACCAGCTTCCTCCTGTCGAATCAGGAAGTCTTTTTGGAGATCTTGTCGATCTTCTTCCGACAGCGCATCTTCGTCAGTGCCTGCGCTCCGACCGGATGGACGTCCTGCAACTGGCCCAAGATATTTTAACCGGCAAACAAATCATCCCGCATGAAAAACTCTCTAAAGAATACATCTTACAAAAGGCTTTAGAAAACTATTCACAGGGAAATCGGTTTTGTATTTTATCGCCGATCCGGGAAGGCCCCTTTGGAGTTAATCGCTTGAACCAAGAAATTTTCGAGCTCTTTTATCGGAAAATGGATCAGCTGCTAGCAGTTCCCATTTTAATCACACGGACGGATTATGAAGCAGGGCTCTACAATGGAGAAGTCGGGGTTTTATGGAGAAACCGAGAAAAACCGCTGTATGCAATGTTTGGAGACAGAAAAATCCCTGCAAGCGCACTTCCACCGTATGAGCTAGGTTATGTTCTTTCTGTCCATAAGAGTCAGGGGAGTGAATTCGATCATGTGCTTGCTTTGGTGCCGCCGGGTTCTGAAACATTCGGCCGCGAAGTGTTGTACACCGCAGTGACACGAGCAAGACATTCAGTCATTCTTTGCGGAGATCCGGAAATAATTGAGAAAACAGTGAAGAGATCCAGTCACCGAAGATCTGGATTGAAAATGAGATGGAAGGATCAGGAAACCTGATCCTTCACAGAACTTATGCAATTTTTACAGTGAGACGTGATTTTGTACGGGCTGCTTTATTGAGCTTATAACGGCCGGTTTTAACACCTTTGTCCATTAAGCTATAAAGAGCGCTGAGACGTTCTTTCATCACGGCTTTGTCGCCTTTTGCAACAGCATCTTCAAAAGAGCGGACAGCTGTTGTCACAGTTGCTTTGAAGCTGCGGTTTCTAAGACGCGCTTTCAAACTTTGTTTATCACGTTTTTGCGCAGACGTTTGACGTCCGTTTTTCTTTTTATCAGCCGCAGGTGCTCCGCCGGCTTTTTTTTCTTCTGCCATAAATATCCTTAACCTATAGAATCATCAAATTATGCGTCTTTCAAGCTTTAAATTCAACGGTTCTTCTCTCCTGGTAGGGCTCGCGGGCCTTCTCACGGCTGGTTTTTTAACCAGCGCATCGTTGGATCTTTGGAGATATGCGAGGCTTGAAAAAAAGAGTATAGCGAAAGTAGAGAAGTGGAAAGTCGTCGAAAAAGGGAGAACCGAACACCGACGAGTAAGGAAAAACAATACAACAATGAATAAAAAAAGAAAAAAGCAATAAAAATAAAA
>CAZFXE010000020.1:0-16856 GCA_964522945.1 uncultured bacterium | reverse complement strand
CGTATGATCGGCCAATTAAATTATGTATACCCCAGATAAAATTCGTAACATTGCCATTATTGCCCATATTGACCATGGGAAAACGACGCTATTAGACCAACTTTTGCGTCAATCGAATGTCTTCCGTGATAACGAAAAAGTTCCAGAAAGAGTCATGGACAGCTATGACCAAGAAAAGGAACGGGGTATCACGATCTTTGCTAAACATACCAGCGTCTTCTACGAAGATTTCAAAATTAACATCATCGACACTCCCGGCCATGCTGACTTTTCTGGAGAAGTGGAACGCGTGCTAGGCCTCGTCAATTGTGTTCTCTTAATTGTCGATGCTCAAGAAGGCCCGATGCCGCAAACGCGCTTCGTCCTATCTCAAGCCCTTAAGATGGGTCTTAGCCCAATCGTGGTCTTGAATAAAGTCGACAGACCTCATGCGAACCCAGACAGAGCTCTTAACTTGACGTTTGATCTCTTCGTTGAACTCGGTGCGACAGACGCTCAGCTTGACTTCCCTGTCATCTATGCATCTGGCCTACAAGGGATCGCAGCTAAAAATATCGGCGAGCCAATGGTCGACCTCAAACCAATGTTTGAGATGATCATTGAAAAAGTTCCTGCGCCTCCCGGCAATATTGAACTCCCCTTCTTAATGCAAGCCATTACCCTATCTTATGACGACTACGTCGGCAGATTAGCTTGCGGAAGAATTTTAGAAGGCGTGATCAAAAAAGGACAGATGGTCACTCGCGTTAATAAAGACGGCCATCCAACTCAACATAAAGTCGTCCGTATCGAAGGTTATCTCGGCCTGAAAAAAGTCGAAATGGAAGAAGCAGGCGTTGGTGATATTATCAATCTCGCTGGAATTCCTGATGTCACCATTGGTGATACGCTTTGCGATCCTAATCACATAGTGCAACTCGATCCGATATTCCTTGCTGAACCAACTCTTGCAATTGAAGTCATGGTCAATAACGGACCGTTTGTCGGCAAAGAAGGTAAGCATGTCACGATGAATAAAATCCGCGACAGGTTACTTCAAGAAAAAAGAGCAAATATTTCCTTAAGAATTGAGCAGAAACTAGACGATTCGATGGAAGTCTGCGGACGGGGCGAGCTTCACCTGGCTGTTCTTCTAGAAGCGATGCGAAGAGAAGGTTACGAGTTCTTAATTTCTAAACCTAAAGTTATTTTGAAAACCATTGATGGCGTTGAATGCGAGCCAATGGAAAATGTTCATATTGAAGTTCCTCAAGAATATTCAGGCTCTGTTATTGAAGAGCTTTCACGCAGACGCGGCGAACTCCGTATTCTTGAAACCAACGAACACAATATTACGACTTTGCAATTCTTACTTCCGACACGGGGCCTCATGGGCTACCGCAGCGAATTCATGACAGTGACTCGCGGACTCGGAATTTTAACATCTGTATTTGATAGCTATGCTCCTTGGAAAGGTACGATTACCGGCCGCCTCAAAGGCGTTATGGTCTCCGGCAACCAAGGCAGAACAACCGGCTATGCGAACTTCAGCTTGCAAGAGAGAGGTTCCCTTTTCGTCTCTCCTGGCGATGAAGTTTATGAAGGAATGGTCGTGGGAGAACAAAACCGCGACAACGATCTCGTTGTCAACGTCACCCGTGAAAAACACCTTACCAACATCCGTGCATCGGGAAGTGATGAAAATATCATTTTGGTGCCTCCACGCATCTTCACCTTAGAAACAGCGATCGACTACATCAATGACGATGAAGTCGTTGAAGTGACTCCGAAGTCAATCAGGCTGCGTAAAAGGTTCTTGAAAGAGCATGAGAGAAAGCGGTCATCCAAATAATCTCGCTTTGACTAATTTCAAGGTGTGCCTTAAAATCCTCTGGACAGTTGGAGTTTCATGTTCTTAAAGTTTCTGACAGATAGGCGTTCCAAAGTCCTCTTTTTCTTGATGCTGGCCATTGTCGCTCTTCTCAATGTCAATTATGGAATTTTAAGAAGCGCCCGTAATGCCCTCGTCGTCGCTGACCTTGGCAATGGAGCCAGCTCGATTCCGATTTTTGAACTCTGCGGCACCATGCCGGCAGCCCTTTTAATGGTCTATCTTCTGACCCGCCTTCTCAATAAGTACTCGATCCATAAAGTTTTTATTATCACGCTCGCCTTCTTCTCGGGTTTCTTTATTTTCTTTGCCCTCATTGTCTACCCTTCACTTTCGACTTGGGAAGCCAGGGTCATCCAATGGACATGGCTGCCTTGGAATGCCTTTTTTGCAGTGATTTTGCCCCAAGTTTTATCCCTGATGTTTTTTGTCATGGCAGAACTCTGGAAGATCGCCCTTCTCACTGTCCTCTTCTGGGGCCTTGTCAATCAATACATTCCTTTAGGAGATGCTAAAAAATATTATGGACCTCTCATGCTCGGAGGCAGCATCGGGACGATCGTTGCCGGTCCGATCATTTCTTTTTGCACTTCTGACTTTGCCTCTCGGAACTCGTGGTCGAATTCTCTTTCTTTGATGATGATCGTTCTCAGTTTGATCGGGATCTTAACTGCCTATCTTTACTCCAGGCTCTGGAAAGAGTTTGCAGGGCCTAAAAAAGAAGAGGAAGAAGTCAAAGATACCATCTCCGTCTGGGACAGCATCCGCCTTTGCGTTAAATCCCCTTATCTTTCTCTCCTAGCCTGGATCACCATTGTCGACTACATCGCTTATGCGCTTGGCGAGGTGATCTTCTTAGACATTCTTAAACAGAGATACCCTGACCCTAGAGACTACTGCGCCTATATGGGGCAACTTTCCCTTTGGAGCGGCATCTTAACTGCCCTTAGCGCACTTGTTGTCACGCCCCTACTTCTGCGACGCTGCCGCTGGGTTGTGGCATCCTTAGTTACTCCTGCTTGCTTACTGCTGACTGAAGGAGCCTTTTTCATTGCCCTATGGCATCCTTCAACCAAGCATCAAGTCGAACTCTTGGTCTTTTTAGGCACCCTGTTCTTCTGTTTTGTCCGGGCAGCCAAATACACCTTATTTGACAGCTCTAAAGAGATCGCGTTTATTCCGATGCCTCCCTTAGAGAAAATGCAAGGCAAACTCATCATTGACGGGGTTTGTTCAAGACTTGGACGCGGTAGTGCTTCTGTCGTTAGCATCACGCTGATCCAGGTCTGCGGCGGAGTTTTAGCCAGTGCTTCTGCAGCCGGTCTTATCGTCCTTAGCATCGCAGTCAGCTGCGTCGTTTCGACGTTTAAGCTAGGCAAGTTGGTCGAGAAAAAGTCGGCTCTTAAAAAAGCTGAGCCTACCCCTAATCAAATCACTTAATAATAGAAAAAGACGCCGCCGAGTTTCTGACAGCGGGCCCATTCTTTTTTAGATTTAAGAGTCAGCTCATCATCAAACGAGATCCAATCCCCATTTTCCTGATTATAGATAAACGACTGAAAGCAGCCTCTTAATGAGGTATAAAAGAGCTTGGCAGAAGGATTTTTCTTGAGGTAGTTCGTGATATCAACCAGATTCATCTCAGGCTTTTCTAACTGCTCACCTTCGCAAGGCTGCCCATAGCCAGCATTTACCATTCCTGGAGCAGCTTTTTTGAACACGATCCCAAAACCAGAGAGTCCAAGTGAGATTCGATGAGAATCAATCCCCTGCTCATGCAGATATTTCAAACTCTCGACAACGGAAGGGCCTTCCCAAGAAAATAATACCGTATGAAAGTTTGTTCGGCAGCCAGCTTCTGGACGACTGTAGTCAAATGCCATCAGATCGATATGGACATCTAAAGCTGCGAGAGATTTGAGATCAAACGATTTTAACATATCGACATTGGCCGGAAGAGCAACTCTATCTGCTTTAATTGATAGGCATTCTTTAGCCAGATCCATCCCCTGATGGGCACGGAGAGTTCTACCATATCCTTTTTTCTCAAAGGCCAGAGAAATCTTGATCTTAGGATGCGCCTCTTGAAAGGCTTTTAAGCCCTCAGTTGTCACTTCATCGGATTCTAAAAACGTCGCATGATGGATTCCAGCGACATCTATCTCTTTGAGTTTATGATAATAAGCACCGGTCTCAAAAGTCTTTGACATATCCACACATTGCAAAAGTAGTTTTTTATTTTCAACTTATGTTACAAGAGTCCTTACACTTTATGACCAAACAACCTGTTTTTGAGATTTTTGATGATATCGCTCCTACTTACGATAGAACAAATCGGATTCTGTCGGGCGGGATCGATCTTTACTGGCGCCGCAAGATGGCACCTTTGCTCCCCCCTGCAGAAAAAATTAAGCTGCTTGATCTGGCTACTGGAACCGGAGATCAGCTGCTGTCGCTGCTGAAGAACTCGAAAACGATCCATCAAGCTGTCGGAATCGATCTAGCTGAAGAAATGCTAAAAATCGGAAGAACTAAATTAAAAGCTTACGATCACCTGGTCACGCTTAAAAAAGCCTCTGCTACAGCCATTCCCTATCTTGAGAACACCTTTACTTGTGCAACCATGTCTTTTGGCATACGAAATGTCGGTAATGTTTCTGGATGCTTAAGAGAAATCTATCGGGTGCTCTGTCCTAAAGGACGGGCGCTGATCTTAGAATTTTCACTCCCGACGAATAAATGGGTCCAAAAAACCTATCTTTTATACTTGAATAAACTGCTGCCTCACATCGGAAGGATGATCTCGGCTCATGAAGAGGCCTATACATATCTGGCAAGGACCATCCAGGCATTTCCTCAAGCAGGAGCTTTTTGCAAACTGATGGAAGAAGCGGGCTTTAGCAATGTGAAGGCCAATCCTTTGACGTTCGGGATCGCAACCATTTATCAAGGAGAAAAATGACAACTCTTTGGAAGTTTTTAGATGAAGCAACACAGTATCCCAAGATCTACTGGAAATCGAGAGGAAGTAATCTCGTATTTGCAGGATATGGGGCAGGCCAAGGCGTAGAAAAAAACTCACCGCTGACTTTTGGAGGCCAAGCTTTTACTCCACAGTCCTGCCAAGGCATCTGGAGCTGTTTTCCGACGTCTCTTTTCTTCTCGCCAACGACACTCAAACAAGAGGTATGGGACCCTTCCCGCATTCCTTTTGCCCTCCCCAAATTACTGGAAAGAAAAGACACTCCAACGTTCGACCAATGGTGGATGATGGTGAGCGGGGCGCTGGAAAAAATCAAAACCAATCAATTGAAAAAAGTCGTTCTTGCCCGCCAGACCACGCTGAAGTTCGATGGCAAAATCGATCCTCTTCATATCCTCAAAATGCTGACTCCTATTGGAAATCAAACATCTCTCTTTATGCTCCAGCTAGATGCAGATACAGCCTTTGTGGGTGCGACTCCTGAGAAGCTCTTCCACCGGCAAGAGAGAAAAATCACTTCAGAGGCGCTTGCAGGAACCAAAGACCAGATGGAACAATGGACAACAAAAGAATCTGCAGAGATTGAAGCTGTCCAAATGTTTCTCCATGAAAAATTCATGAAATGCTGCCGGGATATTAAATGGCAGACTCCGGAGCAAAAATCGTTTGGCAATCTCAATCACCTCTATCAAAGCGTCCGTGGAGACCTAAAAGAAGAAGTTTCTGATAAAGAGCTTTTTTTACATTTACATCCGACTCCCGCGTTGGGAGGGTTTCCTAAAGAAGCAGCCGTGTCGTATCTAACTCAAGTTGAACCGTTCCACCGGGGATGGTACGGCGGACCTTTTGGAATGGTCTCGCCGCAAGAGACAGACATGGCTGTTGCCATCCGCTCGGCTTTAATCCGGGGAAATGAAATGCACCTTTTTGCAGGAGCCGGAATTGTCAAAGATTCCGATCCGCAAAAGGAATGGGAAGAACTCGACCGAAAAATCCATCACTATTTGAGGTTTTTAAATGAATGATGCCTATGCAAAACAGATCGTCCATCATCTCGCCCTACAAGGCGTGCGCCGCGTCTGCATCTCTCCAGGTTCTCGATCGACGCCACTAGCCTATGCTTTTGCTCAAGAAGAAAGATTTGAAAAACTTATCCACTTTGATGAAAGGGGCATGGCTTTTTATGCCTATGGATATGCCAAAGCTTCCAAAACGCCCGTTGTACTCCTTGTCACTTCAGGAACTGCCGTTGCCAATCTCTTCCCTGCAGTCATGGAAGCCTTTCAAGATGAAGTGCCCCTGATCGTGATCACTGCCGACCGTCCGCATGAACTCAGAGACTGTGGAGCTAATCAAACCTGCGACCAAGTCAAAATCTTTGGCGATCATGTCCGTTGGTATTTTGAGATCCCCTGCCCCGATAGTGTAATCCCCTCTGGATTTATCGGCTCAACCATTGCCCAAGCTGTCTATCGCGCTACTCAGAGCCCTAAAGGACCCATCCATCTAAACTGTCTTTTCCGGGAACCATTTCTATCAGATTACGAAGAAGAAATAATCCCTTCGACCCATTACGAACCGACCCATCATACCCTTTCGACTGCATCAATTGAACACTGGGCAAAAAAACTCTCTTCCTGTGAACGGGGTGTCATCATCGCTGGATCGATGACAACTTCACGCTCTCTCAAATCGATCTTTACGTTAGCAGAAATGCTCGACTGGCCGATCTTGCCCGATGTGATCTCCGGCCTCCGATCTGAAGGAATTCACCAAAATATCATCCCGTATTACGACATTGTACTCAAACTTGTGCCCCACTTCCGCCCAGACTGCGTCTTGCATTTTGGAGATCGGCTGGTCTCCAAATCTCTTTCCCAATGGATGAAACAAGCAGCCCCTCCAATCTATGCCATGGTCGCTGATCATCCCGAACGGCGAGATCCATCTCACACGCTGACCCATCGGTTTCAGACTGATCCGACCGTTTTTTGCGAGCAGCTCCTTCAATGGATCCCTCGCCGTATCTCATGGCTGAGCCACTGGAAAGCTGTGAGCCAAGTAATCGAAGGCCATGTCGATGAATTTGTGCCTGCAGCATCCGAGCCGGGCCTTGTCCGCTTTTTGCAGCATCATCTTCCGCCTCACTATGCATTGTTTTTTGCCAATAGCATGCCGATCCGCGATGCCGATCAATTCTTATTTCCTCGCTTCCACCGCGGCCCGATCTATGCCAAACGAGGAACGTCTGGCATCGATGGCAACATCGCCATGATCGCGGGGCTAGCTGAAGGATCTCAGCGGCCGATTGTCGCTGTTATCGGAGATCAGACAGCGCTGCATGATCTCAACTCCCTTGCCATGTTGCAAAAATGCAAAGTCCCGGTCATCTTGATTGTGATCAACAACCAGGGCGGAGGAATTTTCTCTTTCCTTCCCATTGCTAGAGAAAAAGAGATATTCGAAGAGTACTTCGCAGGAGCTCATCCTTGGCATTTTGAAGACGCTGCGAAAATGTTCCATCTGCCTTATCTTTCCATGACAGATCCTTCTCAACTAACACGGATCCTCCGGGAAGAAAAATCCCACATCATCGAATTTAAAACCAATCGCGTAGAAAACCGGGAGCTCCATCTTTCCATTGAGGAAAAGATCAAAGAGAAGATCCAAGCTCTTGCCTACGCTGTCAACTAGGAGTAATACATGACATCACTCATGGCTGAAGTTCAATGGACTGCTTGCGGCTCTTATACCGATATCAAATACGAAAAGTATAACGGCGTGGCAAAAATCACTATCAACCGTCCCCAAGTCCGGAATGCCTTCCGGCCAATGACCGTCGAGGAAATGATGCACGCTTTTAATGATGCGAAATACGATAGCGAAATCGGTGCGATCATCATCACTGGCCAGGGCAAAGAAGCTTTTTGCTCCGGAGGAGATCAAAAAATCCGCGGCGATGCCGGCTATGTCGATGATAAAGGCGAGCAGCACCTCAACATCCTCGACTTTCAACGAATGATCCGCACCTGCCCAAAACCAGTTGTTGCCATGGTCGCAGGCTATGCGATCGGAGGCGGCCATGTGCTCCATGTCGTCTGCGATTTGACGATCGCTGCTGATAATGCGATTTTTGGACAAACCGGCCCTAAAGTCGGTTCTTTCGATGGAGGATTCGGCTCGAGCTATCTTGCTCGCTCAGTTGGTCAAAAAAAAGCACGGGAGATTTGGTTCCTCTGCCGTCAGTACAATGCACAGCAGGCGTTAGAAATGGGGCTGGTCAATTGCGTTGTCCCCTATGAAGAACTTGAAACGACAACTCTCCAATGGTGCCAAGAGATGCTCCAACATTCTCCAATTGCTCTACGATGCCTTAAATCGGCTCTCAACGCCGATTGCGATGGCCAAACAGGCCTCCAAGAGCTTGCCGGCAACGCCACTATGCTCTTTTACATGACCCCTGAGGGTCAAGAAGGCCGCAACGCCTACGTCCAAAAAAGAAAACCCAACTTCAAGCAATTTAAACGAAAACCATGAGCCAAATAGCCTCATCAAAGAAAATGACCTTTGTTTGTGCTTATCTGATTTTAAGACAAAAAAATGATGTTCTGTTGCTGCTTCGAAAAAATACCGGCTTCTGCGATGGCCAATATGGCCTAGTCTCTGGCCATGTCGAAGATGGAGAACCTGCAACTGTAGGAATGATCCGTGAAGCCAAAGAAGAAGCCGGCATTGAGATTTTAACTTCCCAGCTTAAAGTCGTCCATGTCTCGCACAGATACTCGAACCGTCAAAATCTCGATATCTTCTTTGAGTGTACTTCTTGGAAGGGGGAAATCGAAAATCAAGAACCAGACAAATGTGCCGCCTTGGAATTTTTTTCCCTTACTAACCTACCCGCTAATACAATCCCCTACGTCGCACGCATTCTTCAAGCTGCGGCAAACGGAATTTGCTATTCAGAAGAAGGCTGGGAATAACTACAGATCGTTTGAACACTCATCGATCACTTCATTAAGGCCAGGATAGCCTGATACGTAGTGCTTGATATTACGTGTGATTCTTTCCAATTCTTTGTGGGGATGGTGGGCAACTGAGTCATCTTTGCGGATGCGGCCTGGATCGAGCTGAACAGCTTTCCCCTGATAAAAGCCGTAATTGACAGCAAGGTTTTGGGAATGGTCCCGATATCCCTTTTTGGTCCGTGAGACAAAAAGCGCATAGATCTGGCGGGCCGCTTCTTTGGCTTCAGCGACTCTCCCTTCTTTATAGAGACTGTCCAAGTAAGGCAGCGCCAATTCAACTTTTCTCTGCAGAATGAACGGATATTTTTCTAACTTGATCTGATACAGCTTTCCTTCTTTACCCACGACTTCGACGGATTGGTTCACGATCGTGGAGGGATCAAAATGGTTATAGACAACGCCCGTCTCTTCTCTAAGGTCTTTGAGTGACATTGCGTATCTTTTAAAGGTTTTCTCTAAGTGCTTTCTTCGATTGAACAGGGAATTGCGGGGATTGAAAAATTTGATCACGTATTGGTGATCTGCGCTTTCATAGGCTGTGAGCTGTCCGCCGCATCCAAGATAGGTAAATCTTTGTTTCAGAATTTCTAATACAAGCTGTCTGGAAGCCTGATCTGGATTACTGGGTGTTCTTTTTAAAATACCAGGATGGTAGAAGTCTTTAGGCCCAAACTCGGGATGTTCAGAACGGAAGTGATCATGGGCCGCAATAAAGACAACGACGATGAGGGCAAAAATAGCAAACTTCTTGATCATGTTAGCGCGGAATTTTACTGAAAGCGCTTTATTTTTGGAATCTCTAACTAAATCAACCAAATTTTAACTAATTGAAAAAATATCAAAAATGTATAATGCCAGGTAAAACTATTTTTGAGGTCGTTAGATGAAACCGTTTTCTATTTGGATAGAAGCCAGCCGCCCAAAAACTCTCATCGCCAGCATCAGCCCTGCTCTAATCGGAACAGCACTCGCGTGGAAAAATGGATCATTTTCTCCCCTGGTCTTTCTATTGACGCTGCTGACTGGTGTTGCCATCCAAGTCGGGACTAACTTTGCCAACGACTACTTTGATTTTCTTAAGGGCGCTGATACTATCGATAGAAAAGGGCCGCGCCGTGTCACGCAAGCTGGGCTTGTCGCTCTGCCAGTGATGAGGAAAGCAATTATCCTCGCTTTCACGATTGCTGCTCTCTCAAGCGCATACCTCGCTGCAATCGGCGGTCCTTACATCAGCCTGCTGACGATTCTCTATATTGGCCTGAGTTTAGCTTATACGGCAGGACCCGTGCCTCTGGCCTATTTAGGAGTGGGAGATCTTTTTGTTCTCATTTTTTATGGACCCGTTGCAACGCTCATCACCTACTATCTGCAAACGCATGAGATTCCCCTACACGTGGGAATCTTAGGCCTTTGCCCGGGGCTTGTTTCGACAGCAATCCTAACTGCGAATAATCTGAGAGATGTCGATGAAGACCGCAGATGCCGGAAAAAAACTCTCGTAGTCCGGTTCGGAGAGACATTTGGAAGGATGGAATATACCTTCTGTTTAGTCGCCGCGTACATAATTCCCTGCCTTTACGGCCACTATCTGATGCCAATTATGCTTCTGCCCGCATGCGTTCCCATTAAAGCGCTTTGGACAATTCAGGATAAAAAACTGCTCAATGTCCCGTTTGCACAAACCGGCAAGCTCCTCATTTTATCTACCGTACTGCTTGCCGTGTCGATCATCTATGCAATTTAAGATTTACCATTTTCAGATCATCCAAGAGATCTTCGGGCAGAAAGAAGGTTTTTTGCTCCAAAGTGAAAATAACTGGAGCGAAGTCTCCCCTCTTCCCGGCAGAAGCCGGGAAACCTTATCCCAAGTGTTGGAGCAGCTCAAAGCCGTCCAAGACGGGTATCAAGGTCCTTTGTTTCCATCTGTCGAATTTGGACTATTTGGGCTGACCGCTCCCAAAATCTCTGAAGCTCCCGTCTGTCTTTTTCTGAACGGGACCGTCCAGGATATCTTAAAACAGGCAAAAAAAAATCACGGCTGCGAGGTTGCTAAACTTAAACTAGGACACTTAGATATTTCTGCAGCTGTTTTTTTAGCTAGAACCCTTAAACAAGATTTCCGTTTACGCCTTGACATCGGAGGAAAATGGAGCAAGCAGCAGATCGCGGGATTTCTTTCACATTTTGCTCCTGAAGATTTTGATTTCATTGAAGACCCTGGCCATGACGTCTCTCCTTTTCCTATGGCCTCAGACGATCATTTTTTGGGATCAACAGTCGTCTGGAAGCCGATGGTTAAAGGGTTGCCAGGAAAAAAAACTCCCGTCATCTTAAGTAGCAGCTATGAAAGCGGAATTGGCATCCATCAGATCGCTTCAATTGCACAGGCTTTGGAAATTCCAACGCATCCTTTAGGAATTGGAACTGCAGTGCATCTCCAAGAAGACCTTTTAAAAGATCCGCTTTTTATCTGTGACGGAAAAATCCATTTTCCTGCAGAATTTCAAATTAAACAAGAAAGAGTAACATCATGCTGATTACCGATGAATTTATCTGGGACCATGCTTCCTTAGAAGACTACGTTGAGGGAATGTGCAAACAAATCGAAGCCTTCCCGCACGAGCGCGTAGCTTTTTGGGCCCCATCGACGCCTGAAGTGATTCTGACGCTTTTTGCTTGTTGGAAGACCGGTAAAATCGCTTGTCCATTAAGCACACGTCTTCCAAGTGCAGACAAAGCCCTTGCACAGCTAGACACTGAACTTTTCACACCAACCTTCCCAGAACCTGAAACCCCCAGCGCTACTGAGTGGGACCTCAATAAGATGGGGGTCTTTTTATCTACTTCAGGTTCCATTGGGCAGCCTAAGATCGCAGCCCTCAGTTTAGGCAATCTCGTTTCCAGCGCTATTGGTTCTTTTAACATGATCCCGTTGCAGCCTGACGACCGCTGGGCGTTGACGCTCCCCCTCTTTCATGTCGGGGGCTTAGGGATATTAATGAGGTCTTATCTAGCCAAAAGTTTTGTGTTGCTCAGCACCAATTGGCAGCAGGCGACGCATCTTTCTTTAGTGCCGACTCAGCTTTTTAGGCTTTTGCAGAATCCTGAAGATATGCCGCACCTTAAGACCATTTTACTAGGCGGCGCTCCGCTTCCAGATTTAGAAACCCCCTGGAATATTCATCCGACGTATGGAATGACCGAGATGAGTTCGCAGATTGTCACCAATCATCAAATCCATCCTTATGCCGAGATGAAAATAGCGGAGGATCAGGAAATTTGGGTCAAAGGCCCGGTGCTATTCCAAGGTTATTATGACAAAGGCAAGCTCGATCTACCGTTGAAAGACGGCTGGTTTCAGACAAAAGATCTCGGCTGCTGGGAAGACGGCCTTTTTAAAATCATCGGAAGAAAAGATAATCTCTTTATCTCTGGAGGAGAAAATATCCAGCCTGAAGAGATCGAAGAAGTCATTCGGAGAATTTGCGGCTTGCATGATGCCGTTGTCGTACCGATACCGGATAAAGAATTCGGAGCAAGGCCTGCCGTCTTTCTGAAACACCCTGTTCCTTTAGAACAGCTCCAAGAGATGCTAAAAGCCCACCTGCCAAAGTTTAAAATCCCGATTAAGTGTTTTGAACTGCCGGAAACCGGCTTTAAGCCTCATCGAAAAACCCTTGCCGATATGGTCCAAGGCAATAGCTGATTATCGGCTCTTGTCTTTAAAAGCTCCTTTCCCGATAATTTTTAACTTATGCGCAAGGCTATAATAACACTTTTTTTGTTTCCTGTTTTACTCTTCTCAGCAGAGAGAAAAAAGGAGATTGCTTTATCCCACAATTGGCCGGTTCCTCCCCATGATCAAAATTTTATCCGCAACGGCGGCCTTTCCCGCGTTTGGAAAACACTCCAAGAGCAAAATGTCGACCTCTTTGTCACCGATCTGAAAAAAGAAAAAGATACTAATGAACTCAGATATATCATTGTCTGGAACAAACCCGGCTGCAGTTCAAAAGAACTCTTTAAAAAATTCTCTCAGAAGAAACTGCTCCTATTTATTTGGGAGCCTCCGACTGTCATTGAATATTCTTCTGAATACCTATCCCATTTCAAGAGGGTCTACACCTGGGATGACGATCTCATCGACCATAAAAAGTTTTTTAAGTTTTATTATCCTGAGCTCAAGCCCATGATGTTAAATCTTCCTTCTTTCGAGGAAAAAAAACTCGTCACACAGATCTCTTCAAATAAGAAAAGCAGACACAAGCATGAGCTCTATAGTGAAAGAGAAAGAGTCATCCAATTCTTTGAAGACAAAAAGGATTTTGATTTCTACGGCTATGCATGGGGAGACAAAGGATATAAAAACTATCGAGGATCTATCGATAATAAGCTCGAAACGCTGAAGAACTACCGCTTTAACGTCTGCTACGAAAACATCTATGATGTCAGGGGCTATATCACTGAGAAAATCTTCGACAGCTTCGCCGCAGGCGCTATCCCGATCTACTGGGGAGCCAGCAACGTCACCGATTATATTCCAAAGAACTGCTTTATCGACCGCCGGGACTTTAAAGACTTTGCCGCTGTCTATGAATACATCCGCACCATGGATAAAGCAACCTATGAGACCTATCTGAAAAACATAGAGTCTTTTCTCCAGAGCGATAAAGCAAAACTTTTCTCGAATGAAATGTTTGAAGTCATTTTTATGGAAGCAATTCGTTTCCCCTAGTTGAAACTTTTTTATCTCTTTAATTTTAAGACATCTAACCGACGTTTTAACATTTAAAAAAACGGTAATGGATTGTGCGAAATAGGGTCCTTTCCTATAATCCGGCAAATCTTGAGAAAAAAGATCTCCGTCTTTTAATAGGTAAAAAATGGTTTCGGAAAGCTCTTACTCCCAACAGATCTTGACCGATGATGCAGCCTCTTTTTATCTCGCGCAAGGCGAGCTTGCACTGCTCAAGGGAGACCTGCAGGGACTAGAACTATTTGAAAAAGCTTCAGAGCTCGAACCTTGCAATGCCGAAATTTTCTACCGTCAAGGCCTGGCGCTTTTCGAACACGGATCGACAGAGGGAAGGGAAAAAGCTCTTCTTTTAGCCACAAAGAAATTTAAGATGGCAACTGGGCTAGCTCCTCTTTTTTTTGAAGCTTGGCAGGCTTGGGGAAATACACTGTATCTTCTCGGCACAACCCACAAAGAACACCATTATTTTCTCGATGCAGAAGAAAAACTAAAGAAAGCCTTGCTGCTAGGTGAGAATACCCCATCCGATCTCTTTTCCGAGCTCTATTGGGACTATGGCAAAGTGTGGAATGAGATCGCCCTCCACTCAGGAGAAGCCATAGACTGTCAAAAAGCTCTTGATGCTTTCCAAAAAGCATCTGAGATTCCCGATCAGCTCCCTCAAGAATTCTGGAATGATTTTGGGCTCGCTTGCCTGGAAATGGCCGACCTAGTCAATGACGTACGACTGGTCATCAAAGCGATCCACTGCTTTAAGAGCGCAATTGCTCTGACACTTTCATCTTTTGAAAGCTGGATCCTGCTAGCCCGGAGCATGACTCTTTTATATGCACACACACATGATGAAGATCATTTTACTCAGGCCCATGAGTGTTTTTCCGCTGCATCGCATCTCAAACCCTACAGTCTAGAGCTTTGGCATGAATGGGCTGTGTTTCTTCTTGATTCCGGACGCCGCACTCAAGACCCAAAAAGACTGAGGGCCTGTTTAGAAAAGTGCCAGCGCGGCTATGTCTTCAACGCCAAAGCCCCGCAGCTGATCGCTACCTGGGCAGAGGCACTAGCCGCCCTCGGGCAAATCTCCAACCGGATTGATCTACTCTATGAAGCTCAAAACAAAATTACAGAGGCAATGGAGCTATCCAAAGAAGAAGATCCTGAAGTGTGGCACTCGTATGCAAAAACTCTTTTTTCCTGGGGCCTTTACTACGAAGATTTAGATTACTACTATCAAGCGATTGAGAACTTCCAAGAAGGACTCTCCTTTGACCGGACCCGTTATCAAGATTGGTACGGCATTGCTCAGGTCTACGCTAAAGTCGGAGACGCAGAAGATGATGCCGATGCGTTTGAAAAAGCCGTCCGCTTTTATGCGAAAGCTTTTGATCTCAAACCCGTCAGCTCGCATTACTTCGATTACGGATTTGCACTTTCCCGCTTAGGTGAAATGAAAGACGACCCTGAGCTTCTTAAACGGGCACTCTCTTACTTTGAATACACCCTTCAAACTCAAAAAAATGCTCTCTATCTCCATCCTGAATGGCTCTACCACTATGCCATCACCCTCGATCTCCTGGGCGATTTCCGAGGCGATTCCTATGAAGATCAAAACGCTTATCAAAAATCTCTGGAGATCTTTTCTCAGGTCCTCATGATCGATCCAGATTTCCCCCGCATCCATTACAGAATAGGTTTAGCGTATTCCCATCTTGGAGAAGCCCTTGGAGAAATGGACCATTTCTACCGCTCTCTCAATCACTTCCGACTAGCTCTTAAACAGGAAGAAGAAAACGACTTTGTGATCCTCGACTGGGGCATTACCCTGATCAACATCGCTCAGCACACTTACGACAAAGATCTAACCGATCAATGCCACAAAGAAGCTGAGAACAAACTAATCCAGTCCGCACGCCTCGGAAACCTTCAGGCTTTTTATCACCTAGCCTGCCTCTATTCCCTCTTAAAGCAATACGACAAGTCTCTGCATTTTATCCACAAGTCCCATGAAGTCAAGTCGCTCCCCTGTCTGGACGAGCTTCTTGACGATGATTGGTTAGAAGGCCTCCGCATGACGGCTTCTTTCCAGGAATTCCTCACACATCTCCAGCACGGTTAGACCTTCTGCACCTCTGAGGAGCGCGCCAAAAGCAGGCAAGTGAGCGCTGCGGCGGTCGGAACTAAAATTTGCAAAGCACGATTGACAGCCCCTACTAATTTTTCTTGCGTATCACCCTGAAAGGTCCTGTGGCTTAGAGCTTTATTAATGCTGCGAAGAAAGATCCATGAATGAATTGAACCCGCAACTGTCAATATGACAAAGTTCCGATGCGAGAATAATAACCCAGCGTAAGCCAGCAGACTTGTTGCTCCCCAAATATTGAAAACCCTCGTAGTGCGTTCATTGATGCCGTTCTTTAAGGAATAATCTGGAGCTTCGTTGTTTATTCTTCGAATATCTCTAATAAGACATGCGGTTATTCCCATACCAGCACCGACTGCAAATGCCATCGTTGGCATGTGCATTTGCTGAAGCATTTCTCCGCCTACTTTAAAAAATGCTGTAGAATTAAAGGAAGAGACAATATTTGAAACAGACATCCGATCTCCTGCCATAAACTTGATCAAATATCGGTCTTTTATGACAGAAAATAGATTAGTTTACAAGAATGGACTGCAAATGGTGACTTCATCGGGACGGAGAATTCGACCGATAACTTCAAACGCACCAAGACCAGCTCCGATCACAGGGATTAAAGCAGCCACTGCCAACCCAAAATAAGCGCGGCAAACGAGAGCCTTAAGAGAGGAATTAGCCTGCCCTATTTGGTGAACCGCGTAGAATGTGTAGGCGATGCCTACGCATCCTAATGCACTCAATGCAACGCTCCCGCCAACGACACCTAGGCAAGTCAGAGCAATCGTTGAGACGACTCCTGCTACAGCCTGCCAAAAATACTGATTGGCTTGCGGATTCGAATTTGCACCTTGGATATCGATCAATGCTTTTGCCGTACAACTCAATCCTCCAGCAGCTAATATCCCATGGTAAATCGCTAAAGAGCTGATTTTGCTGGCAGCACTATTGAAAAAGGAAGGCGGGACAGGTGGAGGAAAAATCGTTGTAGAAAAAGACATTTGTGCCCCTTGATAATTAAGACGTATCGTTACGAAGAGTTATAGTATAAAACCAGTTAAATCACAAAACAATGATGAAAACAAATT
>CAZFXE010000019.1:2828-17260 GCA_964522945.1 uncultured bacterium | reverse complement strand
TATTAATAAAAATAGTTATTTACATTTTTTAATATAGTTAGTTTTTTAAATATAGCAAATTGTAGTGATTGTTTTTGAAAAGCTATAATCATAAATTTAATTCAACAAATCTACAGAAAACAAATAAAAGTATTTTGAATTTGAAAGAACTTTTGAACCTATCCTGTAATTCTGAGTTTCAGAGTGTTCTTAAGGCACTCGTTCAAATAATCTGCCCCAACTAGATCATTACCCATTGAGGGAGAGTAAGTTACACAATCTTATGCGAAACTATAACATGCTGATTGTTAGCTAGATAGCGTGGAGACACTGGCGGCGGATGACGTCTTTACCCCATTTGCCAGCCCAATGGAGAATGATCGCCTCGAAGTTAATCCCGTCGCGAATCACCCAGTTGTATTTGCTGGGAAGCTCCGCAACTTCGATATTTTCACTATTAATGATAAAGGTGAGGACGTCTTGATCGCCTAAAAAACGGTCATTATGACGTAAGGAAAGATCAGTCCAATGGTCAAGTAGTGGAGAGCTGCGGTGGTATGCTATAACCCCGGAATTATAGACTTCTTCATCGGTTGAACGGTTGATTTCTAGGGCAAGGGCCATTTTAGAATGGCAATGAATTTTTTGAAAAAGAGGAGCTAAAGGACCTGTGATTTCACAGTCCAAATCAACCCAAATCGTTTCATCAAAGGGGGTTTGTTGCAGGGCAAAAGGCTTGTAGAACCACTTTTCCCTCCCCTCCCAGAGCTCCTTTCCATAGATCTTCTCCCACTCAGCAATCAGTTCATGAGAAATGAGGGTTTTAGGAAAAACGAAGTTTTTAGGAGCATCTAAGAAAATCCAATGTCCTTTGCTTTGGCACCATTTTTTAGCCTCTGGGGACATGCCAAAATCGACAACAGCAACAGGATAGCAGTTATGACGACTGTAGTGGGCCCACCACCACTCTAACATCCATTCTTGGGTTTGGTCGCAGCCAATGAGGATTCCCTTGGTCATTGAACTCCTAGGGGGGCAATCATCTGTTTCAGTTCATCTGGAGCATCATTCATTGCTAATTGAGCATGGAGCTTGGCTTTATCGATGATGTTTTTGTCTTTGTAGAACTCGGCTAAGATCAGATGGCATCTCCAGCGGTTGTCTTTATCTTGGTCGCCATACCGGCTAAGGTAGCTTTTTAGAGGCTTGACGATGTCATCGACTTCTCGTAGCTTTTCAATCCTGGTTTGAAAAGCAAGGAGAGCTAGCTGCCATTCGATTTGAGCAGAATTGGGTTTCCGGACTCGGATCTCCGCTTTGACTTTTTGAGCTTGTTTATGGTGCTTTTTTGAAACTTTAGCATACTGCTCGAGAAGAAAATCTGTTCCGGAATCTAAAGATAATCCGGCTGTAAGGATCTTTTCTTCACAGCCTTTCATATTGAGGACTTGGCATTTTCGGTAGTACTGAAGAAGCTGGCTGAGGTTTAGCTTGTCTATGTTTTGGCAAAGCTCATGGATAGAGAGCATCTCTTGGAAAAGCGAGACGTATTTTTCTGTGGGGATCACTAAAAACCCTAAACGTCCGATTTCTTCTCCCTGGGACGACATAAGAACAAGCATGGGGGTCTCAGGTTCATTTTGTGAAGCAGACTGCTGCTCTTTTTTGATGCCAGCAGCAGTTAAAAGAGCTTGAAAAGAGGGTGTTTCCCAGACATCTTCCCGGAGCTCTTGGGACCAAGGACAACTCTCGCCTCCAAAAATTCCTATGACTTTTGGCTCGCTCCAGAGGAGGCTGACACCAGAAAGGATGAAAAGGATTAGCTGTTTCATATATAATGTATCCTGTTAAATGCCCGTATAAAGGTTAGCTATAAGAAATGCTGCACTTTCCTCCAACAATTATTTTGCGTCACAAGCGAGAAAATTTAAAAAAATGTTCGCTTAAGGGTTTGGAACAAAGAAAAGATATGGTCTTTTTAACCTATCCAACTAGCTTGCTACCGGACCTGACTGGATACTGCGTTTTGACGCTGGATGCGCCTTTGCTATCTCTAGAAGATGCACACCTAGGTCTTTTTCTCATCGATGGGACTTGGAGATATGCCGAAAAAATGGCCAAGAGTTTACCGCCAGAAGGGCCCTTTGTCTGCAGAAGTTTGCCCATGCACTTCCGGACGGCATACCCCAGAAGGCAGCTCGACTGTCCAGACCCTGAACGAGGCCTGGCTTCTGTTGAGGCTCTTTACCTAGCCTATTCGATTTTAGGCAGAAGCACTGAAGAGCTCTTAGACCATTACTATTGGAAAGATGAGTTTAAAGCCAAACTTGACATTCCACTAAACGATCACGTACGCTAAGATATTCTAATTCTTTATGAACCCGACAGTATATTTAATAGACGATCATCAAATCCCCCTGACTGCTGTAGATCCCGATGCACTCCGCGTTGTGCAAAATCTTCAAAAAGCTGGCCATGTTGCCTATATTGTCGGCGGCGGTGTGCGCGATCTTTTGCTGCAGCAAAGGCCTAAAGACTACGATATTTCAACATCGGCAAAACCAGAAGAAATCAAAGAGCTTTTCCGCAGTCAATGCTTGCTGATCGGTCGCCGTTTTCGCCTAGCCCATATCCGTTGCGGAAGAAAAATCCTAGAAGTCTCGACATTTAGATCCGGCGACCCTGAAAGCGATCAATTGATTGTCCGAGATAATGAATGGGGCTCTCCAGAACAAGATGTTTTGAGAAGAGATTTCACCATCAATGGACTTTTCTACGACCCTTCAAATCAAACAGTCATCGACTATGTCGGGGGTTACCCTGATCTGCAGAAAAAATACCTCCGGACGATTGGACAGCCGTTCCTTCGTTTTAAGCAAGATCCAGTCAGAATGATCCGTTTGATCAAGTTCCAAGCCCGCTTTGGGTTTGAGGTTGATCCTGATGCTAGAGTTGCGTTAGCTGAATGCCGTCTAGAGATCATGAAAAGCTCCCAAGCTAGAATTTTTGAAGAGCTACTCCGGATGTTAGAGTCAGGAGCTGCAGAATCGTTCATGAAGCTGATGAGTGAAACAGGCTTTTTAGAACATCTCATGCCGGCTTTTTCCGAGTTTTTAGAGATACCAGAAGGCGGAGATGTTTTTTCCTATCTTCAAGAAGTCGATACAAGGACTAAAAAAGTTTCTCTCGACCGCGGACTTCTTGTCAGCTGCTTAGTCTTTCCTTTCCTACAAAAATGGCTGCAGACAAGGTTCATCGACCGGGGCAGAGTTCCTCATTTAGGGGAAATTCAGAATGAAACTAACGATGTGATTTCAACTCTCTTCCACCCCTTTTTCCTCATACCCCGCAAACTCCGCATGAAGATCACTTCGATCCTCACTTCGCAGTTCAGAATGACACCCTATGAAAAAAGAGCCGGCAAAAGACCTCGGATTCCTCGCGATCCAGAGTTTCACTTAGCGCTTGAATTCCTCGATCTTAGGACCTGTTTAGAGCCCGCTTTAAAAGACATCTGGGAAACTTGGCAAGACGTCTATTTGCATCCCGCACGCAAACGGCCTCCTCACAGAAAACATCACCACCATGCATAAAACCGAATTCCTCGGACCCCCATTAGATACAGGACCTCTTCCAGCAGTCTTTTATTTCTCTCTTTCAGCCCATGATTCTCTGCATCTTGATCCCTACAATCAACCGGCCCTTTATTTGGGCAGTCCTACTCTAAGGATTTTTTCTGTCTCTTTGCCAGGACATGACACGATGCCACCGACGGAAGCCCTCCGCTTTTGGGCCGATGAGATCCATCACGGAAGGGATGTGATCCATGCATTTGTACAAGAAGTTGCCGCCTATATCCGCCATTTGATCGATCAACATGTCGTTGATCCTAAAAAAATCGGCGCGATGGGCCTTTCAAGAGGAGCTTTTATCGCTTCTCATGTTGCAGCGCTTGTCCCTGAAATCAAACATATCCTGGGGTTTGCCCCTTTAACACGTCTAGCAACTGTGCAAGAATTTCAAGATCTCGATGTTGACAGATGGGACTTAACTCATCTAACTGAGAAGATCTACAATCGGAATGTACGATGCTACATCGGCAATCGCGACATGCGTGTTGGAACAAAAGGCTGCTTCGAATTTATTTCAGCACTTGCTAATACGGCTTTTGAGCAAAGGATCAGCTCTTCACCTATTGAATTGATCGTCACCCCTTCAATCGGCCATAAGGGACATGGCACTTCACCAGAAGTTTTCCGGCAAGGCGCTGCTTGGCTGGAGAAAAAACTCCTGGGAGAAAGCAATGGTTGATCTTTTTATCATCGCAGGAGAAGCCAGCGGAGATCAGCTCGGCGAAGGCCTTCTACAAGCTTTAAAACCTTCCCATTTAAAAGTGATGGGCATAGGAGGCCCTAAAATGCGCGCTGTCGGAATGGAGACTATCTTTCCGATGGAAAATCTCCAAGTGATGGGCTTTGTAGATGTTCTTTTTGCCCTTCCTCATTTGATCAGTTGCTTTAACCTGGCAGTCGATGCCATTTTAAAAGCTCAGCCTAAAGTCGTTTTGACCATCGACTATCCTGGATTTAATCTTAGACTAGCTAGAAAACTCAGAAAAAAAGGGTTTAAGGGGAAAATCTGCCACTATGTCTGCCCATCTGTTTGGGCGTGGGGCAAAAAAAGAATCGGCCTGATGGCTGAAAATCTTGATCTATTGCTTTCAATCCTGCCTTTTGAAAAACAGCTGTTTGAAAAAACAAAGCTGCGTGTCGAATATATCGGCCATCCGCTGGCGCAGAAAATTCCTCCTCAAGAGAATCCAGACACCCACCTGATCGCTTTTTTTCCTGGAAGCCGGACAAAAGAAATCGAACGTAACTTCCCTTATTTTATCCGGCTGATCAATACCCTTAAGCGTGATTTCCCTAGCTACAATTATGTCATTTCAGTCTCTCAAGAAAAATACCGGCCTCTTTTGAAAAAAATGGCTCCCAATCTCGATCTGAGAACTCCTGCAGAGATGAAAAAACTCAAACCCTTTTTGGCAGTTGCTAAATCAGGCACCATCACACTCGAGCTAGCTCTCCAAGAAATCCCCACGATTGTCACCTATGCTGTCTCCCCTTTAGATGTCTTTATAGCTAAACATATCTTTAGAATTTCTCTACCTTATTATGCCCTCCCGAACCTCATTGCCAATAAAACAATCTTCCCAGAACTGATCGGACCTGACCTAACCGATGAAAGACTTCTGAAGGAAGTAAAAAATTTAATGATCAATCAGGACATTTGGGACCGATCGAAAGCCGAATGCAAGTCTCTTCGGGCCCTGCTTGGAAAAGAAAATGCAAATACCCGGTCTGCCCAATTGATCTTAAGTCTGATAAACGGGTAAAATTGGTCACTTATGGAAAGCCCATTAAAAATTTTTACAGAACAGCTCCGCGACGGGAAAAGAGAGCAGATCGAGCATGTCCTGCCCCCTGATTTCTTAGGACTGAACGAACCTGACCTTATTTTCCATAGCCCTATCTATTTGAAGGGAGAGGTCTATGCAACAGATGATGACCTTATCCTGCAGCTTTCTGCCCATACAGAAGTGAAAATGCCCTGCAGCATCTGCAATGAAATGGCCTTTGTAACACTCAAGACGGAAGAACTTTACCACACGATCTTACTCGATGAGCTGAAATCGACAACTTTTGATTTTACCGATATTCTCCGAGAAGAAATTGTTATTTTAATTCCCCTCTATGTCGAGTGCCAGCAAGGTAAATGTCCTGAGCGTAAAATCATCTCAAAGTTCATGAAAAGTAAGGCAGTTTTACCCCAGAATCATTTTCCGTTCGCTGATTTATAGAATTTTCAGTATAATAACTAGCTCATAGGAGTTTTAACAATGGCTGTACCACGTAATAGAACGTCCAACGCGAGAAAAAATTCCCGTCGGTCGCACCACGCAAAAAAACCAAAAAATGCGATGATATGTTCCAACTGCAAAGGCAAAAGGCTCTCTCATACTGTTTGCCCTCATTGCGGCTATTATGCCGGACGTTCGATCGCTGGTGACAAAAAATAACGCTCTTGCGTAACTTGTAATTCTCAAATGAAGTTACGCAAAACAACTCCTCATTCTATTCGCATCGGCATTGACCTCATGGGCTCGGATACTGCGCCCGAAGATCTTTACCGTGCCATCCTTCAACTTCTTCAAGACGATTTCCCTGCCGAGATCGTTTTTTTTGCCTCCGAGGAAATCACCGGAGAGCTCGATGCCTCACTCAATATCGTCACATGCTCTCAAGTTATCCAAATGGAAGACGATCCCATCATGTCTGTTCGACGCAAAAAAGATTCCACTCTTTGCCAAGGCCTGCAGCATTTAAAAGATGAGAAAATCGACGCCTTTGTCTCAGCCGGCAACACCGGCGCACTGCTGCTTGCTGCGAAAACCACCTTAAAGACCCTCAAAGGAATCGGCCGCCCTGCACTTCTAGCTCTGCTTCCGACGAAGAAGAAAGAAGTCGCTGTCCTTGATGTCGGAGCCAATTTAACCATCAAATCCGAACATATCGTGCAATTTGCCGCGATGGGAATCGCCTATCAAAAAAGCAGGGGCATTGAAAATCCCACCGTAGGCTTGCTTAACATCGGCACCGAAGCTAAAAAGGGAACTCCGCAGCTCCAAGAAGCGTATCTCAAGCTCGATGCCATGAACCGCGATGGACAATTTTTTGCTGGCAATATCGAAGGGAAAGACGTTTTTCAAGGAAATATCGATGTTTTAGTCACCGATGGATTTACTGGGAATGTCTTTTTAAAGACTGCAGAAGGAATCGCTGCTTTTATCTTGGAACAACTTGAAACAAGCTCTCGTGAAGGCTCTTTTTCTCATCTAACACATGAACTCGCCGCCTTACGCTCCCGGATGCACTATGCGGAATATCCCGGGGCTATTCTATGCGGCGTCAACGGCGTTGTGGTCAAGTGCCATGGAGATTCTTCTCCTGAGACGTTTATTCATGGAATCAAAGGCGCTCTTCGCCTTGTCGAACACGGCTTCTTAGAAAAGATCAAAGCCCAACTCTAGCCTTTTTTCTCTATCGGAGCGTAAAACTTTGTCATTAAGTTGGTGTTAAACATACGTCCTACGCTTCTAAAAAAAAGACCAACGAGAGAGAGTTTAGCAAAGATAGCAGGAAGACGCGGCAGAAAGGCAATTGTACGGCCAACCAGGGTTGTGGTTTCGAAAGGGTTAGCGATAAATTTTAAAACAAACATTGTACATGCACTTGCTGCTACGGCCACGACAACATAACTATTTTGAACCGCGAGTTTATGCGGGAGACCGACCAGAGGAAAGAGCATCCCGTCGCCGGCTTTTTCCACGATGTTTTTGTCATACGATTTGAGAGCAAATGCTCCAGCATCTCTCTGCCAAAGCAGTTGGACATATCTTTGGGAATCGTGAGATAACGTATTCCACAGGGTCTCAGGAAGCTGTTTCAGCTTATTTAATGTAACTGACATTACAATTCTCCTTGTTAATTCATTATATTTTATACTAATTTGTAATTAAATGTAATACACAATAATAAGTTAATTAAATTAAAGTTTTCTATAAAATATAATAGAAATTACTTAAATTTCAGAACTGGCATTTAAGGAGAGACCGTTGTAAAATGCAATTTCGTATCAGGCGACCAAAAAGGTCTCTTGGCCTGTTAAAATTGGGGACAATTTTGACAAACCAATGGGTCTTTATCCAAAAGAGTTAAAAATATGAACGAAGAAATACTTATCAATGTTGAATCTAAAGAGACCCGGTGTGCCTTCCTAAGAAATGGCGTTTTGCAAGACCTCGTGATCGAACGAAAAAACAACCGCCAGCTGACAGGAAACGTCTACCGAGGACGTGTAAAAAACATCTTACACAACATCCAATCAGCTTTCATTGACATCGATGAAGGTGAAAATGGATTTATCCACATCTCTGACATCTTGGAAAATACTCAGAAATTCCAAGAGCTGTTCGATATGGACTTCGACCTCGAAAAAGAAGTCGAAGGAAAAAGTCGAAAAAAACAAAATGAGACCGACATCTCCAAGATCTTAAAGACCGACCAGCCAGTGCTGGTACAGGTTGTCAAAGAGCCGATTGGAACCAAAGGCGCAAGACTCACCTCGAACGTCTCCATCGCAGGACGGTACCTCGTCCTTCTTCCAAACACACCCCACCGCGGCGTCTCTAGAAAAATTGAAGACAGAGCCGGAAGAGACCGTCTGAAAAAACTGATCCAAGCTTTTGAAATGCCTCAAGACATGGGACTGATCTGCCGGACAGCCAGTCTCAATGCCACCCAAGAGCAGCTTGTCCAAGAAGCAGGCGATCTGCTCAATACGTGGAAAGACATCATGGAGAAATTCGAAAAAGCGGCAAAACCGACCTGCCTTTTCGAAGAGTCTGATCTGATCAAACGGTCGATCATCCAAGCCATCGATAAACAATACAGCCGGATTTTGATCGACGATTACAACACTTTCCAACGGTGCAAACAGCTCTACGACAGATATCACAGCGACCATGAGGTGATCATTGAGTATTACCGCGATAAGATCCCAATGTATGAAAGATTCGGCGTCGAAAGAGAAATCGATAAAGCTCTTCGTCGAAAAATCTGGCTCGGCAGCGGCGGATACCTCTTCTTTGACAGAACCGAAGCGATGCTCACCATCGACGTCAACTCAGGACGGAGTAAAGACCAGCGCAAATCAACCGATGTCGAAGAATCTTTAGTCCGCATCAATATGGAAGCTGCAGACGAAATGGCCCGCCAGTTACGGATCCGCAATATCGGAGGTCTCATCATCTGCGACTTCATCGACATGCGATCGAGAAAAAATCAGCGCCGTGTTCTGGACCGCCTCAAAGAAGCGATGAAAGAAGACTCTGCAAAGTGCACGATCTTGGGCATGAGCGAGTTTGGTCTTGTTGAAATGACGCGCCAAAGAAACAGAGAATCGCTAGCTCAAATGATGTTCACAACATGTCCCTATTGCAGCGGCAACGGGATTATCAAAACGCATGAAAGCGTTGCAATTGAGATTGAGCGGACGCTTAAAAAGCTCGTTCTGCAGCAGCAGCAATTTGCTCTAAAGTTAATCTCTCATCCGAACTTAGATCATTTCCTAAGCCATCACGATAAGAGCTATCTTAGAAAACTCGCTGAGAAGTGGAATGCTGATCTGAAATTTGATGCAGATGACAAACTTCACTTGAATGATTTCCAATTTTATTCAACGACGAATGGCAAACAGCTCGAAATTTGACCTTAACATTGAAGCCCAAGCTTGGATGCCAGAGAAGGTAAAAGAGAACTTCTGTTCTTTTTACTATGGCTATAAAAAAGCGCTCGACCCTCACCAGGTCGATCCATCCTTATATGCTGCTTGGTTCGAAGATTTTCTTCGCTACATTCAAATGCAGATCACGACTCCTTTCATCTTCCAGCCGTACCACGAAAAAGTGCGGTATCCATACGACTATTACAAGTTTGGAAATGATTTTTTCCATTTTCTAGTCGATAAGAAAACCTCCACCGTGCACGGAAAGGCGCAGATTGAAGAAATTATCGCTCATAAGAAAAAAGGGCATAACGTCATCTTGCTTGCCAACCATCAGATTGAAGCCGATCCTCAAGCCATCAGTCTGCTTTTAGATGATAAATATCCAGGGCTTGCTGAAGAGATGATCTTTGTGGCCGGAGAACGAGTCGTCACTGATCCGTTGGCCGTTCCCTTCAGCATGGGAAGAAACCTGCTTTGCATCTACTCCAAAAGGTACATCGACCATCCTCCTGAGAAGAAAGCTGAAAAGCAGCACCACAATAAACGAGCAATGGAACTGATGCGCATCCTCCTCCAAGAAGGCGGCAAGTGCATCTATGTGGCTCCTAGCGGCGGACGCGACCGAAGAAATGCTGAAGGTGTTGTCGAGGTCGCTAAATTCGATCCTCAAAGCATCGAAATGTTTTATCTGATGGCCCAAAAAGCCAAAACTCCAACCTATTTTTATCCGATGGCGCTAGAGACTTACGATATGTTCCCTCCTCCGGAGACCGTTCAAATTGAACTTGGAGAAACCCGCATCAGTAAACGCGGGCCGATCCACCTCTGTATCGGACCTGTTATTGACATGGAACAGTATCCAGGTTACGATCAGCCTGACAAGCATCAAAGGCGCCAAGCTAGGGCTGACTATATTTGGACCCAAGTCTCTAATGATTACAAAATGTTAAAAGGAGTTTCTTCATGAGAAAATTTATCTACGCTTCTCTCTTACTCACGGGAGCTTCTCTTTTTGCCACCCCCTCTTATGAACGGATCGAAGATAAAAACACTCTCAAAATCCTAACTCCGACACTTTCTGAAAGAAAAACCGCTAAGATCCGCCTTTCTAACGGACTGCAGGCTTATTTGATCTCCGATCCAGACGTGCACGAATCAGCAGCAGCATTGGCTGTCGAAGCAGGCTCTTGGGAAGACCCCAAAGAATATCCCGGGATGGCACATTTTTTAGAGCACATGCTTTTTATGGGAACAGCTGCCTATCCGAAAGAAAATGAGTACATGCAGTACATCAATGACAACGGCGGAAAACCCAACGCCTACACCGCTCCTGACCGCACTGTCTATATTTTTTCCATCAACAACGAAGCCTTTAAAGGAGCCTTTGACCGCTTTTCCCACTTCTTTGTCGATCCTCTATTTAATCCTTCTTCCATTGGACGCGAGCTCCATGCCGTGGACCAAGAGCATGCTAAAAATATCGAGAACGACAGCTGGCGCGCCTACATGATCTTGAAAGAGACCGGCAACCCCGACCATCCGAACGCAGGATTTTCCACCGGTAATGCCGCTACACTCTCTGGCATTCCTCAAGAAGCCCTCAAAAAGTGGTATAAAGAGCACTACAGCTCCAACCGGATGCACCTTGTCAGCATTTCTCCACTCCCTATCGAAGAACTAATCCAGCTGACAGTTGAAAAATTCTCCGCCGTCCCTAACCATCATTTGGCCCCTGCAACATATCCCGATGAAATGCTCTCTTCTCAGCAAAAAGGCCATTTCATCTACATTAAACCAGTCAAAGACCTCAAATCTGTCTCCATGGTCTGGCATCTGCCTAAAGAGATCGCATTAGATATCGAGACAGGAACTCCCTCTCTCATCGCTTATGCACTTGGGAGTGAAACTGAAAACAGCCTTCTCCAACAGCTCAAACGAGAAAAAATTGCCGAAGACGTCTCCGTTTCTACCGACCGATTTAGTAAAGACTGCCTCCTCTTCAATATCGACATCTCTCTGACTGAAGCGGGCACGAAACAAATCGATGCTGCGATCCAAAGAACCTTCCAAACGATCAATCGTTTGAAAGAGACAGGCGTTCCCCGCTACATCTTTGATGAAAAACACCGCATGGCTAAGATCGGTTATGAATACCAATCCCGTTCAGATGCCTATAGCTTTGTCTCTGAAGAAGTCGCCGCCATGGTGTATGAAAAGCTAGAAACATTCCCTCTTAAATCAACCATCCCATTGCGTTACGATGCAAAACTTATCCGCAGCATGCTCGACACGCTGACACCCGAGTCTTGCGTCTTTGCTGTGTATGCCGATCCTAAACTCACCGGCGTCCTTCCAAACGTCCAAGAAAAATGGATGAACGCGTCTTATGCGATCAAAGAAATCTCCTCTTCAAACTTGACCGCCTGGGCTAGTTCTAATCCGCACTCCAATATCGACATTCCGTCTGCAAACCCTTACCTTCCTGAATCGCTGGCCCTTATCCCCGTTCCAGAAAATCTTCCCACCCACCCCACATTAATTGCTGCAGAAGATTTCGGAAAAATGTACTTCAAACAAGATCAAAAATATCATGTTCCAGAGACTGCTGCTCTCATCTCTTTAAAGACGCCTCAGCAAGACGGATCAGCTAAAGCAAGGGCTCTGTTTGATCTTTATACAAGGGCGCTGACAGAAAAATTATGCTCGCCGCTATTCTATGCAGACCAAGCAGGACTCGGAGTTAAGTTCTCCCAGAACCAGTTCAACTTCGGAGTTTACGTTTCAGGCTATAGCGAAAAAATCCCTTTTTTCCTGAAGACGATTTTCCGATCTCTCCAAGAGGTCTCTCCAACAGCTGCAGAGTTCGACATCTACAAACAATCTCTTCTTTCTACTTACGATAATGCTTCTAAAGAGCTTCCTGTCCGCCAAAGCGTCCAGCTGCTCAACAGCATGATCTATAACAACAGCCCGACCCCGCGCGCTAGACATCAAGCGTTAAAAAACATCTCGCATGAAGATTTTCTCGGGTTTGCCAATGAAGTCTTCAAAACAACGTATGCTGAAACCTTGGTCTACGGAAATATCACCTCTGCGGAAGCTGAAGGCATCTGGGGAGAATTAAAAACAAACCTCAACGCCGCCCCCTTTAATGAAAGCAATCACTACAAATTAGGAGTCCTCACTCCTGCTGATAAATTAGGCCCTTATATGGTTGTTCAAAATACGCAGCGGCAAGGCAACAGCACTGTTCTCATGCTGCATCAAGGAGCCTTTTCAATGGAAAAAAGAGCAGCTCAGGAAATTCTTTCCAATGCTCTAAAAGATGATTTCTTCAACACGCTGCGCACCAAACAACAGACCGGCTACATCGCAACGTCTTGGGATACCGAAATCGAAAGACAGCTGCTCCAATTTTTTGCTGTCCAATCCAATAGCCACCAGCCCGCAGAACTTCTTGCGAGGTTTGAGCTATTCATTGAAGAGTTCAGCCGCCATATCAATAAGAAAATCCCTGAAGAGCGGTTTGAGACTTTAAAAGTTTCTCTCATCAAAGAACTCGAAATGCCGCCTGAAACTCTTCCTGGAAAAGCCTCAGAGCTATACAACTTAGCTTACGAATACGATGGAGATTTTGATTGGATCGAGCAGAGAATTGAAGCGGTTAAAAAACTGACCTATTCTGAGTTCATTTCAACATCTAAGACATTCCTCTCGCGCTCCAATCTTAAGAGGTTAGCAGTCCTGATGGAAGGCGTTTTACCCGAGCAAAACCACTTCCGCTACGAAGTCATCCAGCAAGATGACATTCGTGACGTAGGACCCTATATTTCATATCGGTAGGGTTGATCCAGACGTAAGTCTTAAAAACTCCTTGGGCAATCTGCAGGGTCAAAGCCATCCCTTGCAGCCGCTTCTCTTTTTTTAGATAATACAGAGCTAGAGCAATGCCCTCAATAAGCTCATCGTATTCTACCGTAGGGTCCAAATGGGAAAAATCCCACTGAGAAAGATCAAAAACTTGATCGGGATGTTCTTTCGGCAAAATCAATTTGTAGGGTGAAAAGTCATCACAGCAATAGACCGGATAAGAACCAGCTGTTTCTGTGAGATCTTTCATTCTCATGACTTGAAGGCTTTGCAACTGCTGAGGATTCGATGGAATAAAGTTGATACAGAAAACTTTTTCGAATATCCCCAAGATACAAATAATCCGATGTCTCCAGATATTTTTCATATCATCAGAGAGCGACATAGCCTTTTCCAACCGATCACCCATCTGATGCTCAAAGTACGTTTTATATTTGAGAGGCCCTAGATCACTCAGCCTGATGGGTGTGCTATTTGCCCTCCCAGGAATCGCCTCTTTTGGAAAATTACAAGCAGCATAGCAAAATTTTACTACCATATGCAAATCAGCAAGATGACATTCGGGGCGTAGGCCCCAATATTTCTCATCAGCAGGTTTTATCCAGACGTAAGTTTTAAGGTCTCCCTGGGCGGCCTGTAAAGTCAGGGCCATCCCTTTCAAGGCTTTCTCATTTTTTAGGTACTGTAGAGACCGAGTAAGGGCCCAAGTAAAGTAAGTGGGTTTTTCCATAGGGGCAAATTGCCACTGCGAAAGATCAAAAACTTGATCGGGATGTTCTTTCGGCAAAATCAATTTGTAAGGTGAAGAGTCATAACAATAGACCCGATAAGGAGCAGCATCTTCTTCTAAATTATTCATTCTCATGACCTGAAGGATTTGCGGCTGATAAGGATTCGCTGGAATAAAGTTGATACAGAAAACGGTTTTAGCCCGCGCCAAGATACTAATAATCCGAAGTCTCCAAATATCTTTCTTATCATCAGAAAACGACATAGCAACTTCCACCCGGGCCTTCAAGAACTCAGACGTATGCGTTTCATATTCGAGAAACCCTAGATCGCCCAGCCGTACTGGTGTGTTATTTGACATCTCCGTGAGCTTCTCCTCCTTCCCGTAGGTCGCCGGATAAGATACCGCTTCCATTCCGCAGGGAATCGGTTTAGGAAAATAACCGCTTGTAAAGCAAAATTTTACCGCCATGAGACTATCCAACTATTTTGAAAAATTTGATTTT
>CAZFXE010000019.1:0-2728 GCA_964522945.1 uncultured bacterium | reverse complement strand
TCATGACCTGAAGGATTTGCGGCTGATAAGGATTCGCTGGAATAAAGTTGATACAAAAAACGGTTTTAAACTGCGCCAAGATACAAATAATCCGAAGTCTCCAAATATCTTTCTTGTCATCAGAAAACGACATAGCCACTTCCACCCGGGCCTTCAAGAACGTAGGGGTATGCGTTTCATATTCGAGAAACCCTAGATCGCCCAGCCGAACTGGTTCGTTATTTAGCATCTCAGGGAGCTCCTCCTCTTTCCCGTAGGTCGCCGGATAAGATACCGCTTCCATTCCGCAGGTAATTGGTTTAGGAAAAGAACCACTTGCAAAGCAAAATTTTACCGCCATATGCAGAACAGGTTACCCCATTCTTCTCTTTTAAGAAAACCTTTTTGAACGTAACCCCATCAACCCCTAAGGCTTATGAATCACACAAACAAAACAAACTTGTAACAAATTGATAATAAATAGTTTGTAACAAGCAGTAATTGTTTAAAGTTGTTTAAAAAACAATAATAGTTTAAAATAACTAATAACAAAAAACGGAAATTAAGTTTTTATGACATTTCGTATTACTGATACCGCAGTAAAGCCTCAAGAACTGAGTCCCTTGCCCAACCGCATATCCACTTATGATGAGGCTCGTACTGAGCTTAATAGTTGCACTACGGGAAAAGTGGATAAGTTTCTTCTAGAAGGAAGTCCCCTAATAGTAGCTACAGTACCCTCTAATTTCATTTACGAAGCAACCGTAGCGATCGATGAAGCAACTTATGTCAATAGCGAGGACTTCTCATGGGATCACGATGACAGCTCAGGAGACCGCAGCATCTACTGCTCCATACAGGCAGTTTCGCCTAATGGTTATAGCTCAAGAAACTTCTTCATGAGCAGCAATTCCTTCTTCACACCTATATCTTCACCTAAACCATCTCCAGAGAAAAATCCTGACACCCCTGAGGCCCTAAAAATCATCTTGAATGTGCTAGATAGTCAGGAACTAGGTTCCAACCTTACTTTCGATATTAAAAAGGATTTCACTAGAGCACATAAAAAAATCAACCAAACATCTCCATACAAACCAAAAGACGATGCCCGCAAATTCTTCAGTGAAACGCTAACACAAACAGGATCGATAACAGAAGTGCCTTATTCTGGTCCAGTGAGGCGCCGCTTATTTACTACCGAAAATTATAATGATGACATCGGGGGAGACTGGTCAAGAAAACTGTCACAAACTTTTAACTTCAGCTTTCTAGATGTAAAACATTTAACAGACCTGGAAAAAAGTGGCGGTTTCCACATTTGCGAAGCAGACCATTCCCGCGATCGCTCAGTCATACATCGCCGTACAAATCTATCAACTGGCGTCTGGTGCGGACAAGTTTGCGAGGAAGGAAACCTTCACATCATCCTGAAAAAATTCTCTTCCTTTGTTCCTCGAGTAATAAATCTTGAGGATTACAAAGTTCTGATTTCTCAAGCCCTCAATGCTGAAGACTGCAAAATAGCAGAGCAGGACAACCGACGCCTCTACCGAGTAGTGGATAAAAGAAAGGCCTTTGTCATTGATCGAGAAGTGGATGAAAACAGGACCTTTGTCATTGAATGCTATATCCAGGAAGAAGGCACGCTAATCAAATCAGCCATGCCAGTATTTCACTATGAAGTCTACAACGGAAAAGACCAAGACTTTCAAGTGCGTTATTGCTACCAAGAATCGCTAGCTGACCCCGTAAAGCTTTGTGCCTACAACGTCGTCTTTAAAGAGCTCTTTGAATTGCTTCGCGAATATCCTGCTGCGGCTGTCTATACCACAAAAGATAAGTTGATTGTTGACGTAGGTATTCTTTACAACAAATGCCCAAAATACGGCACCTGTCCGATTGAGAAAGGTCTCTTAGTTGAGATCCCAAAAGAACTACTCTAACTTCATATTGTGATGGACGGCGTCGACATCGTCGAGGCCTTCCAAATATTCCATAAGCTCGAGATTGGCTTTTTGATCTTCAGGGCTGCATTCAACATAGACTTTTGGAATCCGTTGTAAATCTGCCGATTCACATTTGACGCCCATTTTGTCGATGGCTTCTTTGACCTGAAATAAAAGTTCTGGAGGCGTCGTAATGATGTACATCTCATCTTCCACCTCAAATTCATCTGCACCGGCTTCAGTGACCGCTAAAAAGAGCTCATCTTCCAAGGCGTTTTTCTTGGGTACTTGGATGACGCCTTTTTGATCAAAATTATAAGCCACAGCTCCAGGGTTTGCCAGAGTGCCTCCCTTTTTATTCATCGCAATCCGGACATCGGAAGAGATCCGGTTCTTATTGTCCGTCATGATATCTAGGATCATGCCGACTCCGCCATAGCCATACATCTCGTAGGTAAATTCTGAGAAATCTGCTTGATCTGCACTAGAAGCTTTTTTGATGTTTCTTTCGATATTATCGCTGGGCATGTTGACTTCACGAGCTTTGAGCATCACAAGCC
The DNA here is from genome assembly GCA_964522945.1 of uncultured bacterium. Taxonomy (GTDB): domain Bacteria; phylum Chlamydiota; class Chlamydiia; order Chlamydiales; family Rhabdochlamydiaceae; genus PALSA-1444. Next base: position 243 of record CAZFXE010000019.1, on the reverse strand, counting down.
TAAGCCTAGAATTTGACTTCGGATCAGGCCCCCCTAGTTTCACAGCCGTGATGATCTCTTTCGTGATCCGGGAAAAGATTTTTCCCTTAATCAGATCGGCTCTTCCCTTCCGATGCTTGATGTTCGCCCACTTACTATGTCCTGCCATGGATCTATCCCTTAATGATAAAATTTTGATTTTTGATGTGTTTTTTCGCAGATTTTAAAGCCGCTTCGTAGGACATACTTGGGAAAGTAGACCAA
>CAZFXE010000018.1:0-17674 GCA_964522945.1 uncultured bacterium | reverse complement strand
TCTGATTGCAACATGGAAGCCGGATCTCTCCGGATCGATGCTAACATCTCCGTCCGTCTCAAAGGCGAACAAGGCTTTAGAAATAAGATCGAGATCAAAAACATGAACTCGTTTTCCCACATGGAGATTGCTTTAGAATCTGAAATCCGCCGACAAATCCAGTTTTATTCCAAGCATCCTCACGAGAAGATCGAACACGGCACCTACCGCTTTGATACAGAGACCGGAGAAATCGTCCGGATGCGCCTCAAAGAGCAAGCCGAGGACTACCGGTTCTTCCCAGAACCCGACCTACCTCCAATTGTCCTCACTAAAAGCTACATCGAGGAAGTCCGTCAAAGCTTGCCTGAACTCCCCCGCGAGCGCCTCAAAAGGTATCTCACAGAGCTGCAGCTCCCTGTGCAACCAGCGACACTTCTCATCAACGATAAAAAGCTCTCTGACTACTTTGAAGACGGTCTAAAAAAATGCTCCAATGGGAAATCGCTTGCCATCTGGCTCACCGTGGAATTTCCTGGCCGCTTAAAAGAACTCGGCAAAACCCTTTGGGATCTTAAGGTCCCCAGCGATCACATCGCTGAGCTCGTCACCCTCATCGACAACGGCACTATCAACGGTAAAATCGCCAAAAGCGTCGCTGATGAGATGGTCCAAAAACCTGGCACCTCTCCCTCCGACATCGTCAAGTCCAACCCTGACTTTCAACCGATCTCCGACACTGGTGAAATCGAAGCGATTGTCGACCAAGTCCTCTCTGCCAATCCAACCGTCATTGCTGACTACAAGGCTGGCAAAACCAAAGCGTTTGCTTTCCTGGTCGGCCAGATCATGAAGGCCTCCCGTGGCAAAGCCTCCCCTGCCATCGTCAACGACCTCCTAGTTAAAAAACTAAGCTAAAAACCGATAATTTGCTTATTTTCAAAGACTTACATCCGACCATTTTAACGTGTATGTTAAAATAGTCGCGACTAAAATAACATATGTGTTAAAATGGTCGTATGAAAAGAGTGTATGAAATTCTCCTAGAAGAGCACCTGGCTCAGAACCGCCAAATGATCTTTCTGTCAGGCCCTAGGCAAGTGGGAAAAACCACTACCAGCCTTGAGGCTTCTTCTGAAAGCCCTCTACACTACTATTTTAATTGGGATAACGAAGATCACAGAGCGCTCATCATTGAAGGTCCTTCAGCAGTTGCAAAAGAAGCAAGACTAGATGAGGTCAGAAAGACTCTTCCTATTCTCGTTTTTGATGAAATCCATAAATATCGTAATTGGAAACGCTTTCTTAAAGGCTTTTTTGATACCTACGAGAAGAAATGCCGCATTTTGGTAACAGGGAGCGCAAGACTAGATGTGTATAAACGCGGTGGTGATAGCCTCATGGGTCGGTATTTTCTCTACCATCTCCATCCTCTGTCTATTAGAGAAATTACTGATCCAAGTGTTCCTAAACAGGAAATTAGAACCCCCTGTGCAATTAATGATGAAGATTATGAAGCACTTCTAAACTATAGCGGTTTTCCAGAACCCTACCTCAAAAGAAGCAAAGCTTTTTTCAATCACTGGAAACGGCTTCGTATCGAACAACTTTTTCGTGAAGATTTACGAGACTTAAGCCGCGTTCAAGAGATCAGCCAAATTCAACTTCTGGCTGAGATTTTACAAGAAGAAGCTTCTCATGCTCTCAATCATTCTACGCTTGCGACAAAAATAAAAGTCTCTTCTCCCACTTTACATCGTTGGATTGAACTTCTGAAAAATTTGTTTTTTTGTTTTACCATTCAACCTTGGTCAAAGAATTTAAACCGCTCTCTCATCAAAGAACCCAAAATCTATTTATGGAACTGGGCCCTTATCGAAGATAAAGGCGCACGTTTAGAAAATTTTGTTGCCTCACATCTTTACAAGGCTGTTCAATTTTGGACTGATCAAGGTTATGGAGAATATGCTCTTTATTATCTCCGTGATAAAGACAAACGTGAAGTCGATTTTCTTGTCACAAAAGACCGTAAGCCATGGTTCATTGTTGAAGCAAAAGCATCAGGAGAGCAAGGCATCTCTAGATGGCTCTATTATTATCAGGAAAAGCTCAAAGTTCCCCATGCCTTTCAATTGGGTTTTGATCTTCCTTATGTCGATCAAGATTGCTTTAAGTTCAAAGGACCAGTCATTGTACCGGCCAAAACGTTCCTCTCTCAACTTATCTAGGATCGAAGAGCTTTTTTGAAAGTGTAGGTAAAAAAGTCGCAACCAAAATAACATCTATGCTAAAAAAGTCGTATCTTTCTCAAAACCGTTAGGGGGATTCTATGAAAAAGCAAATTCTAGCCGCTCTTTTTTTATGCCTATCTCTGAATCTCCATTCTCATGAAACAGCCATTGTCACCGGAGCCAATCGCGGAATTGGGCTAGGTTTTGTTTCAGAACTTTTGAAGAGAAACTATCAAGTCATTGCAACTTATCGCGATGAAGCATCGCTTGCCGCTTTAAACAGCTTGAAAAATCAACATCCTGAAACGCTCTCATTATATCAGCTCGATGTCACCGATCAAGAAGGCATCCGCCGATTTGCCGAAACAGTCAAGACTGTCGATTTATTGGTCTTAAATGCCGGAATCAAAGGGTATCCCGCGGGAACAAAACTGACTGATTCTACTGATGCTTATTTCCGTAACGCTCTAGAAGTCAATACGATTGCTCCCAACAACCTAATCCGTGCTTTTTTCCCTCTGCTCATCGAAAGAGCAAATAGCTGTGTTGTTTATATCAGCTCAGGCGTTTCCTCCACTGTTCAAAATGGAAGCGGCGGTTATCCGGGCTATCGAGAATCCAAGGAAGCAGGCAATGCCTTAACTTGGAACTGGTCGATCCAACTCATGAAAGAATGGAAGGAAAGACATCCTGACAAGCTTTCTGAAACACCTCTTGCTGTTGCCATCTGTCCCGGTCATGTCAAGACCGATATGGGTGGAGATAATGCTCCTTTGACTGTGGAACAAAGTGTGTCTGCAATGTTGGATGTCGTTAGCTATGTCAAAAGAACTAAGAAAAGCAATGGACTTTACATGCACGGCAACGAAACACCTTACGTCCAATATTCCACTCCTGATGTTCTAAAAGAAGTCCTCGACGCCATGTAAGGCTAAGGCTTAGGATGGAATTTCTCAAAAGCTTCGTGCAGATGCTTTCTGCTGACATGGGTATACCGATCTGTCGTTGCGATATTCGAATGGCCCAGCATCTCCTGGATCACCCTTAAATCGGCTCCATTTTCAAGTAGATGCGTCGCAAAGGAATGCCTCAGCGTATGAGGCGAGATCTCTTTGGCAATGCCAGCTTTTCTGCCATAGATCTTAACGCGCTCCCATAAGGCCACACGGTCCATTCTTTTGCCCTTGCTGCTCAAAAATAGAGGCCCATCGCCCTCAATCCGAAACTGCGTTAAATAATAATCAACCGCAGCGACCGCAGCTGTTGCAATCGGAATCACCCGTTCTTTGTTTCCTTTACCCCTGACTCTAATTTGATCATCGGAGATATCACCCAGGTTCAGGCCGCAGAGCTCTGAAACCCTCAGTCCCGAAGCATACATCACCATGAAGATCGCCTTATCTCTTGCCCCAATTGCCGTTTCAATCGCTGGCATCTCTAAAAACCTGCCTACCTCTTCTATCGTGAGAACTTCAGGGATAAGCTGCCACATCTTGGGGCTTTCTAAGAAAATAGTGGGATTATTGGAGATGATTTTTTCCCGTTTTAAGAAACGGAAAAAGACTTTAATAGCAACAAGCGCTCTGCAAAGACTGCTCGAGGCAATGCCTTTATTTTTTAGCGTCTGGAAATATTCAATGATCTGGTCTGCAATGACTTCTTCTGCTTTTTTTCCTTGAGAATACTGAGCATAAGATTTCAAATCTCTGCCGTACGCTGCAAGCGTATGAGGACTGAGCCCTTTTTCAGAGCCTAGGTAAGATAAGAAGTCGGCGATTTCTCTTTCCACTTCTTCATGTTAATGGGAAGATATTCAAATAGCAATGACGTCTCGATACAACTTGGCAACTTCTGAGGCTTCAGTTAACCTTTCCATGAGCATATTAAGGCTTTTTGCGCGAACTTCCTCAAGATGTTTTTTCCAATTTTTTACCGCTTTTTCAAGCGTGCCCAAAGCGATACGCTCATTCGCGATCCCTGCTCGGTTGGCCAGCGACATCTTGTTGTAAATCGTTTGCTTTTCTTCTAGCGAAGGGTTTGTCTTCAAAAACTTTTTAAAAGCTTCGACTGTGACTTCTTTCTGATATTTCCAAGGATGTTTCTGATTGTCGATCATCGAGTAGAGCGCGTAGGCATTGATGATCAGCCATGCTGCAGTAAAGATAATACCTGCAATATAAATAGGAGCTCCGCTTGAAAGCACAGTAAAGGCAATAAAGGATCCAATGGCAATGACGTTTAGCGCTATGCTAAAGCCGACTAAGAATTTATCCCACTTACGAACTTCACCCGTTTTGCATTGAGACATAAACGCAGCGGCATCGGTCAAACCAATCCAGAGAAGTCCTGTGATGCCAAGAAGCAGCAGCGGAATACCCAGAGCTAATCCCCCGGTGAAGAAAGTCCCTCCAATGACGGCCGCAGCACAAATTACAGACAACCCAATTTTGGCCACCGCTTTCCAACGAACCCCACATTCCGACCAGCTTGCAGATTTCAAAGCCGCGACAAAGGCATTTGTATCAGGAATTTCCTTATTGAAGGCTTCCATAGCATCAGGTCCTAATTGCCTGATCAGCTCATTTTCGATTTTTGCAGCCAGCCTTTTTTCTCCGATAAATCGACCAAAACGCACCATTTTACCCTCAGGCGTCATCTTGTCATACCCTATGGGTTTTCCCATCTCTGCCATCATAAATTCAGGGTTATTTTTGAAAAGCACATAGACATGATCTCTTCGGCTCTCATCCGTTGAATCCCATGGAAACTCTTCGACTCCTTTTTCTAATTTCTCTAACCAGGCAGCACCCTCTTCAAGCGCCATCTCAATGCGCTCTACTTGCGTAAAAGTTTTCTTAAACATCTCCCTATCGATGTGTTGTCTCAATGCTTCAACAGGATTTTGACTATTGATCAGTTTTTCTCTTAGTTCATCTCCCTTGGAAAGGTCGTATAAAACTAAGCTTTGCAGCCCAGCATAGATCGCATAAAATAAAACATACATAACCACGGAGGCCACAAGAGCAACAGTTTTTACAGTAACCACCGTTGAAGCTATGACTAATGGATTTTTCAACAGACTAAAAAGCTCTTGGACCGCATCGAAAATTCTCGCAACAGACAGCGCTGCACTACCAGAAGCCAGAAAGCTGTTTGCCACAATTTGAGCCTTTGCAACGGTTGCTCCAAAGGTATCTTCTATTTTCTCCAGGTCTTTCATTTGTTTATAGCTGTCCCGAGCCCTGCCAACGCCGATCATGCAATAAAGCAAAGACGTTAAACCGAGTAAAGGAGCTCCGCTGCTTTCCAATGAATTGCCAGATATTTCACCGATCGCAACTGGAATAGTTCTAAGTGCTAAAGAGGCATCTGCAACCGCATCATAAAGCTTTGCCGTTGGCATAGATTCTCTTTTAGGATTTGTTTTGATGTTCGGACGAATTGTTGAATAAATAACAGCATCTTGCGGAGTAACTTGAGACAACGGTATACCCGCTGTTCCACTCCTTCGAAGGTAGGTGCTGAAGATGTTTGAAAGCGCGCCCATAGATACCTGTTTTAAACTATTATTATAACATATAATAGTATTTATAATCAATTAATTACTATAACGCAACTATCTGACTATAAGCAGGTTGTTAAATAAGATATAGTATTAGACTGTGATGTCGTCTCCAATTATAACGCGCTTTCCGTTATCTGAATTAAGTACGATTGTATTTGCCACTGTAAAGTCCACCTCTTCGCCTGACGAAAAAAGCAATTCCACGTCACTAGACTCTTCTTCTGACGAATCGAGTACTAACTCACTTCCCGAATCATCCACATCTGAATTTAACTGTGCAGCTTCCATCTGTTCTCGGATGATTTTGACATGTGAAGCCATGACTTTTTTCTCTTCTTCTGACTGCATCAGCCAAATTAATTTCGCTTCTTTTCCAGGTGTGAGCCTTTGCAGCGATGAATTGCGATATAAGAGATAGGTAAGACATTCCTTTTCAGAAGGTACATACTCACTAATTTCATCCGCGAGCCTGACACCATTGACAGAAGCAAAATGCTCGTAGCATTTCTTCATAAATAAGCTTAGTCGCACTGCTTTTTGACTTTCTGCACTTAGGTTAAGATAACCATTGGGTGTTAACGCAACTCCAGTTCCTAACCCGGTCCCTACAACTTCTTCGTCTACAGGAGATCTACCTGTGGTATAGGAATCCGGATCTTGCAAGCAATCGATAAATTCTTCCCAAATCTCTTGAGTTGTATGTGTAACCTCTAAGCCCTTATCAAAAGTAAAACCTTGTGCAGATCCTGTTGCTATCACTCCGTGCATCGCTAAAGAATAGTCTGCAGGAATATTCGTATGGTTTAACATTTCCACAATTTTTCGACTGAATAATTTATGTGTTGTTTCAGCAGAGGTCCACTGCCCAACGCGATCCGGGAGCCATTCAATTGGCTTGCCATTCCAGGTAGGGGTAATCTCAGCATCATAGAAGGTGCCTTTGAATTCGACTATCACTGTGAATACTGAATGTGTAGGGTTGGTCATATAGCCTCTTTTTTCTTTATTCAATTTTAACAAAATATTTACTATATATCAAGTTTTATCTATTGAATATTGCCATATTAATCCTCAATAGGTTATGATAAGCTTTTTCCAAAACTATGAATAAAGAGCTTGATATCCAATCACTTATATCTGGCAAGAGCCGCCCCTACCGCTCGATATTGCTACTTGGCCCTCCAGGATCAGGTAAAGGCACCCTAGGGAAGCTGCTGAGCAGCGCTGGGAACCATTTCCACCTCTCCTCCGGGGACATCTTCAGAGGCCTCTCTCCAGAGTCCCCTGCAGGCAAGCTATACCACTCCTATGCCGGCAAAGGCCACCTCCTCCCCGACGACGTCACCGTAGGCATCTGGCACCACTTTGTAGAGGGGCTAATTGCCACTAATCGGTACTTCCCCCACCAACAGCTCCTTCTCCTCGATGGCATCCCTCGTACCATCGTCCAAGCAGGTCTTCTAGAGAAACACATCCAGATCATGCATATTATCGTTCTAGAGACCCAAAATATCGATGAACTGATCAAACGGATGAAAAGACGGGCCCTTATCGAAAGACGCGCTGACGACCTGGAAGACACCGTTTTAGAGACCCGCATGAGAGTCTATGCTGAAGACACCCAAAAGCTCTTAGAGCACTACCCCGCTAACCTCATTAGCCGCTTTAAGGCCGATCAACCACCCCTCGAGGTCCTCCGGGACGTCCTATCTAAGCTTTCTCACCTCTTAAGCCATTCTGAAGAATCCTACGTCTAATAAAAAAGGCTGCAGGTTTTCCTGCAGCCTTTTGTGTTTCCACTTTAACCAGTCTGATTAGATTTCATCATCTAAAACCAAATTATTTTCATCTTCCTGAACGACCTGCCTTTCAGGAACTAGAGCATGTGAATCGTTCCCATTTTCATCCCGTTGTTTACGAATCATTAACGCACGTTGCAGATTTGACTCTCTGTGCACAGAGGCCCGCTCTATTAACACATGAGGGAGTGGTTCCTTTGCATTACGCTGAGCTAAAGCTAGTACGGTTTCAAAGGCTTTACCTTGTAGTTTTACAATTTTTTCAACAACGCTCATCGTGACTTGTTTCGCTCGGACTAAGTTTGATTCGAGCTGGGCAGCGATTTCGGTCTTCTCTTTATCCCCGAAAATAGCGACATCGAGAACAAAGGCTTGTCCGTCATTCAATTTCAGATGCGGCGATATGTCTTCCATTTTTATTTGGGTATTTTTAGCAGATCTTTGTACTTCACTAAGATCTTTTGTTAATCCTACTATCTTAGGTTCAGCATCAAGAACATCGTTTAATCTGCCAAAGATTCGCGAAGATGTACTACAAAATGAAGATGCTGCTAAAGCTTTGATCTGTTCTCCTGTGAGCTTAGCAATTGGCCTTGTTTCTAATACTTTACGTTGTTTACGTAAATCTTGAAGAGCATTGACATCTTGCTCGTCTTGTATGCCATCAGCTTTGATCAATTCACCTTGAGCTTCTGCAAGATTCGTAATTTTTTCTTGCTGAACGGAATATGCTTTTTGCATGTCTCCAAGAACTCTTAGTAATTCGATGATTTCCCCACCCCGAGTTTCTACCAGATCATTACTTGTTTTTTCGAATCCAGCAATTTTCAATTTTTTCACAGTCTCACTGCATTTTTCATCCGCCTGCTTCTTCTTTTCTGCGGCAATTTCTTCTTGAAGCGTCTGCAATGCAATTCGTTTATCATCTATCTCGGAGTTTGTTTTCGTTATATCTTGTTTAAGATCCGCGATCTGTTTGTTCAGCGCCTCGAGTTGAGCTTTATTGCTATCTATCTGATTGGTCCTAGCTGTCTTTGCTTTTTCTTGACTTTCTGTGGTATCTGTTATTGTTTTAGTAAGATCGGCGTATGTCTTAAGTGCTTCTATGTATGACTTAACGACAAGGCTTAATGCATTTCCATCCTCTTGAATGTCTGCTAAAGCCTCTTTTTTTAGCGTATGCAAAAAATGGTGAACATCATAGAAGTTATATTCAACTGATTCTGCAATAGACTGTCGTAGTTTTTGGATTTTTGCTTCTATGTCTTGAACCCACTTTTGATATTTTTGCAGATCTTTGCCTAAGTCGTAGAGTTCTTCCAATTGCTTGACACTGATCGACTCCAGTACCGAGGAAAGAGAAATTCCTTGATATTGGATCTTTTGCAAATCTGCGTGCATGAGGTGCCATCTAGATCCATTCATGAGATCTTCAATCTGCTTTTGAAAATATTGAATAACGTCATTTTGAGTCTCAGTTATCATTTTAGAAGACTGGTGTCTTGTCAGTTCATCATATAATTCAATGAGAGTGAAATCTTTTTCTAATTCTGGGATAGCAGCTAAGCCTAGAATAAAAGCCTTTGTGATAGGAATAGAAGGATCTGTGTCATCATCAAGTACTGAACTATTTCCTGATTTGAGACGAGCCTCTCGAACGTTTGAAACAAACGCGGTGGCAAATTTTAGGTACTCTTTCTTGAGATCAGCTGTATCTGTATTCTGGAGATTTGCCTCAATGCCTGCTTTTGCACGGATCATATTCACTGTATTGTAAATGTAACCCCGAGTCTTTCCATCCAGTTTCTCATGAAGGCCTTCTAAATACGCCGTCCTATCATCACTCCGAAAATCAATATCGTTCGCTTGCTTTATAGCTAATTGAATCAAATTGTCATGCTTTTCAACCAATTCATTTCCGGCAGTAAACGCACGCTTACGAGCACCTGTTCTTTCGGACACATTACCAGCTTCATTTACATCTGTTTGAGCATAGGTATACTTCCAATAGCTACTTTGAACTTTTTCGATTGCTGAGCAAAGGGCTGTGTGTTTTCTATAGACATCGAGATATACCGCTTGATCTTCAGTAAGCCCGACTGTCATTTCTTTCAGAGGAAGGATAAGGCCATACTGGATGGTTGCAATGGTATTGGTTGCAAAAACTCCAGCTTTAAAAGCATCACTTGCTACTTCAGCTGTTTTTGCAGTGGGAAGCCTATTATCACCATATAGTTCATTGCATAGTAATGCCCATGCTTCCGATTTTGAAACCGTCCTATCCATATTACCGCAAAAGTCTGACATATTATCCTCTTATTTTTAGCTATTATTCATATTAATATTTACTATTATATTAAATTAATGACTTTAAGTAAACTAATTGCTTAGTTTTGACACAAAGCTATTAAACACAATCATTGCCACACAACCACATGATTATTAACGACTTGCAAAACTGGCACATTATTAACATATTAACAATAATTTTATTGAATATTTAAGTTAAATTAATTAATATAGAGATGTAATAAAGAGGTTAATATGAATAATACCACAGAATTGAACAGTAAGGTTGCAGGTCTTGAGAGCCAGGTCGATTTATTGGAATCGGAACTGAGCTATATCGACCAATTGCTTCTTAAATGCGGCTTTCCTGAAGGGATTAAGACCCTGAAGATGACTGTCGAAGAGCTTCTCAGCGAAACTTCAATTGACCTTAACGACGATGAATTTCAAGCTCTTTAAGATCAAATAGTTACATTCGATTTCAACAGAGGACAGGCCTTAAAAGGTCTGTCCTCTTGCTTTTTAGGGAATTTTAAGGTTTAATCGTAGCATATTTATGGGTAAGTTGATTTTTGAGCATAGCGGGGAAGAGAAAGAAATCCCCGATGGAGAACCGATCGCTTCAGTCTGTGAAGAAGCGGGGGTCCCTTTTGCCTGCACGGAAGGGGTCTGCGGTACCTGTGTTATTGAAGTTGTTCAAGGGATGGAGAACCTATCCCCCTTTACCCAAGAAGAAAAAGATTTTCTCGGAGACGAAGGCAATGAAAGACTTGCCTGTCAGTGCAAGCTCCGGGGCGGATGCACAAAAATTAAATTCTAGAGGAAACCATGCAAGACCAAATTACGAAAGACATGACCATCGACGAGATCTTCACAAGGTTTCCTCAAAGAGGTCAAAAACTGGCCCAAGAGATGCAAAATGCCGGCCTAAATTGTGTGGGCTGCGGAGCCTCTGTTTGGGAGACCCTGGAAGCCGGGATGCTCGGACATGGCTTTAAAGAAGAAGACCTCGAAAAACTCATGAAAAAGCTCAATGCGATCTTAGCTGAAGAAATCGATACTTCTACAATCATCATGACGCCTAAAGCGGCTGAGAAATTCAAAGAGATCCTCGCTGAGGAAGGAAAAGATAATTGGGGACTTCGTTTCTCTGACCGTGCTGGCGGATGCAGTGGATTTGAGTATGTTTTGGACTACTCAGAGAAAGCAGAAGAAGCTGATGAAGTGTTCCATTCTAATGGCATTGACATCCACGTGAACAAATCTGCTGTTGGTCGGCTGAAAGGCTGCGTTATTGACTTCGTCGAAGGGCTCAACGGATCAGGCTTCAAAATCAGCAATCCTAACGCAAAAGGATCCTGCGGCTGCGGCAAGTCCCAAAGCTATTAACGATGAAGCGCTCGGCCATGTAAGGCCAGCGCTGCTTCTTTGATCGCTTCCGACAGGGTCGGATGCGCATAAGGTGTGTGGGCCAGTTCTAGAGTCGTGAGACGGTTCTGGATTGCTATGGCACCTGCTGCGATGAGTTCCGAAGCATGAGCTCCTATAATATGGACGCCTACAATCTGGTCGGTTGCTCCATCAGAAACAATCTTCACAAACCCGTCTTCTTCCCCAGTGCACTTTGCCCTAGAATTAATCTTAAACGGAAACATCCCCGTCTTGACTGTCGCGCCCAAAGCAACGGCTTCTGCTTCTGTCAGGCCGACAGCAGCGACTTCCGGATTGGTATAGATGACATTAGGGATGGCAAGGTAGTTGACTACAGGATTTTGGCCAGCAATGATCTCAGCCACGGCAACTCCCTCTTCTGAGGCCTTATGGGCCAGCATGGGGCCATCGACGATGTCTCCGATAGCATAGATATTAGGAACAGAGGTCATGAAGCGATTATCAATGGGGATTGTTCCTTTAGGCGTTGGAGTGATGCCGACTGCTTCTAATCCGAGATTTTGGGTGTAGGGCTTGCGGCCAACGGAGATGAGAACAACATCCCCTGCGAGCTGTTCTTGTCCGATCCGGAGGACGATTTCATTTGAGGAGATATCAGCTCCGGTGACCTTTGTCGAGAGTCGGAAAGTCATCCCCTGTTTAGTCAGGATCTTTTGGAGCTCTTTGGAGATCGATGCATCAAGTGTCGGGCAGATTTTATCTAGAAACTCAATAAATTCAACTTTGCTTCCTAACCGGCTGTAGACGGAACCGAGTTCAACGCCGATGACGCCGGCTCCAATAACGAGGAGTCTTTCAGGAACTTTAGTTAGTGATAACGCCCCTGTTGACGAGACGATCTTTTTTTCATCAAAGGGAAGAAACGGCAAGGCGCTAGGTTCTGAGCCTGTTGCCAAAATGATGTATTTAGCTCCGATCTGTTCACCAGCGACCTGGACAATGGTAGAAGAAATCAGCTTGGCTGCCCCTGGAATGAAAGTGATCTTGTTTTTTTGGAAAAGCGCGGCGATTCCTTGATTGAAAGAGGTCACAACTGTTTGCTTCCGGTTCATCATGTCTTTAAAAGAATAGGAGCATTTTTCAGCTTTCAATCCGTAGTTTTCAGCTTCATGGACCATTTTCCAATAGAGCTCTGAAGCATGAAGCAGTGTTTTAGATGGGATGCATCCGATATTTAAGCAGGTGCCGCCAAGCTCTTTTACTTTATCGACGCAGGCGACCTTAAATCCGAGCTGGGCAGCTCGGATGGCTGCGACATAGCCTCCAGGTCCTGATCCAATGACAACAACATCAAAATTATTCATAAATCTAAAAGTAGCCGGGTTGGATCTTCTAAGTTCTCTTTCATATTGACGAGGAACTCAACAGCTTCTTTCCCGTCGATAATCCGGTGGTCATACGATAGCGCAAGGTACATCATCGGCCGGATGACGACTTGATCCTCGAGAGCAACAGGCCGTTTTTGGATGGCATGCATCCCTAAAATAGCGCTTTGAGGAGGATTGAGGATCGGTGTTGAAAGCAGCGATCCGAAAGTCCCACCGTTGGTGATCGTAAAACATCCTCCGCGGAGATCATCCATGGTGATGCCTCCTTCGCGGGCCTTTTTGCTATAGTCGACAATCTGCTTTTCTATTTCTCCAAAAGAAGCCGTATCGCATTTCCGAACAACGGGAACCATCAGCCCTTTAGCTGTCGAGACAGCAACGCCGATGTCAAAGTTAGAAAATGAAACCATATCATCGCCTTCAATATATGCATGGACATCTGGGAAGGCTTTTAAAGCCGAGGCTGCAGCTTTAATGAAGAACGACATAAACCCAAGTTTCACACTATAGCGGGCTTGGAAATCTTCTTGTTCTTTCTTGCGAATCTCAATGATCCGGGTCATATCGACTTCGTTAAAGGTCGTGAGCATCGCAGTGGTGTTTTTAACTTCGACTAGCTTTTGAGCAATGGTTCTGCGGAGAGAGCTCATCCGTTTTCTGTCACCTGGAGGAGCCGGAGGCATTGCTGCAGACGGAGTTCCGATAGGTTTATTAGGAGCTTTCATCTCAGCTAAGACATCAGGAGCCATTTTACGAGCTGACGGCCCTGCAGAAGAGGTTGAAGCACGTGTAGGTTCAGGCGCTGCCGGTGGAGAAACAGGTTTAGCAGGCTCAAGAGCTGGCACTTGAGCGTCAGTGTCAATTGTACCCACGAGCTGGCCGATTTTAACAGTATCGCCGACATTGACAGTGAGAGATAGCTGTCCAGCTTGAGGAGCATAGAGGACTTGGTTGACTTTATCAGTTTCGAGCTCGAGGATTTCTTCATCGCGGCGGACTAAAGAGCCGCTCGCTTTGATGACGCGGCTGATCGTGGCTTCAAAGACGGTCTCTCCCATCGCAGGAATTTTAATCTCAACTTTCACCCGAATGCCTCCTGCATCATTTGATCATACTGTTTCTTATGGAGCGCATAGGAACCGGCAGCTGTGGAAGAACTAGGGCCCCGTCCGATATAACGAAGAGGTTTGCCTAGCGACTCTTCTAAAATCGGCCGGATGTAGTTCCATGCTCCCATATTGCTCTGCTCTTCTTGGACAAAGTAAAATTCTTGGGTACTTTTATACTTCTCTACCAGCTTTAGGAATTTTTCACGATGAAAGGGATAAAGCTGTTCGATTCTGACGATAGCAATATCGTCTCTTTTCCTCTCTGTAACGAGATCGTAATAAACTTTTCCTGCGCAAAATAAAATCCGTTTGGGATTTGCGATTTGTTTAGGATCATCGAGAAATTCTTCAAAAGTGCCTTCTGTAAAATCTTTCAGCGGACTTAAAACAAGCGGATTTCTCAGGAGTGCTTTGGGGGTGAAAAGGACTAAAGGCTTTTGCTCTTTCCTCATCGTCTGACGGCGGAGCACATGGAAAAGCTGTGCTGGCGTTGTACAATTGACAATCTGCCAATTGTCATTTCCCGACAATTGGAGGTATCTTTCGACTCTAGCGGAAGAGTGTTCTGGGCCTTGGCCTTCGTAGCCATGGGGAAGAAGCAGCGTAATGCCGGAGCGATGGCCCCATTTTTGCTCAGAACAAGCGATAAACTGATCAATAATCACTTGTCCGCCGTTAGCAAAATCTCCAAACTGGGCTTCCCAAATCACAAGAGAATGAGGATAAAAAAGGCTATAGCCGAATTCAAATCCAAGCACAGCAAATTCTGAAAGCGGAGAATTAAAAACATCGAATGGCGCTTTTTTATTTTTCAGATGTGAAAGCGGATAATACCGTTTATCTTCGACGGCTTGATCGACCCACATCGCATGCCGGTGAGAAAATGTTCCTCGTCTGGAATCCTGCCCTGAGATTCTCACATGGGCGCCGTCTATGAGAAGCGAGGCATAAGCTAAGTGTTCTCCCATCCCCCAATCGATCGTGGGCTGCTGAGGATTCCCTTTGACCATCGCCACACGCTCTTCTGTTAAACGCTTGATTTTAGGATGGAGATTAAAACCATCGGGCACATGACAAAAATCTTCTGCAAGTGAAATCAATGTTGCTGCAGGGACTGCCGTAGAGAAAGGAACGAACATGTTCTCTTTGACGGGAACTTCTGCTTCGGGAGGTTTAGACACAACTTTATCTAACGCAGCTTGCAGAAAATCTTTAAATTCGTTTTCAAGCTTGTCCCCTGCTGCGCGATCTAAAACACCTTCTTGGATTAAACTCTCTTTATAAAGCTCACGGATTGATTTTTTCTCTTTGATCACTTTGTTTTCCAGCGGCTGAGTAAATGCCGGCTCATCGCCTTCATTGTGCCCATATTTTCGGTAGCAATATAGATCTAAAAAAACATCGCAGTGAAACTTTTGGCGGATCTTTAAAGCAAGTAGCATCGCATAGACACAGGATTCAGGTTTCTCAGCATTGACATGGAAAACAGGCGCTCCAAATGTAAAAGCAATGTCAGTGCAGTACTGCGTCGACCGTCCGTCTTTTGGAAGGGTCGTAAAACCGATCTGGTTGTTGATCACAACATGGAGCGTGCCTCCGGTCTCGTACCCCTTAAGTTTGCTCAGTTGCAAAGTCTCATAAACAACGCCTTGTCCTGCAACAGAAGCATCACCATGGACTAAAATGGGAAGCACAGTCTCACGACCTTTAAGCTCCTGTTTAGCTCTTGTTTGGCCTTCCACAACAGGATCGACAGCTTCGAGATGACTAGGATTGGCCGACAGAGTAATCGCGATCTTCTCTCCTGACTTAGTAGGAAGAGACCCGATGAAGCCCTTGTGGTATTTGACATCTCCAGTACCTTCCGAAAGATCCGGCGTGTAATGGGCTTCAAATTCATTAAAAATTGTCGCGTACGACTTATTCAAGATATTGGCCAGGACATTCAAACGGCCCCGATGAGCCATTCCAAGGACAATTTCATGAATCCCCTCTCCAACACCTGCTTCAATCGCAAAGGCCAGCATTGGAATGAGCGTCTCCCCTCCCTCCAATGAAAACCGTTTTTGTCCGACGTATTTCGTGTGAAGAAAAGTCTCAAAAAGCTCAGCCCTGTTTAATTCATGAAAAATCTCTAATTTGTCTTCTATTGTAAATGGGAGTGGAAAATTCGGCTCGATGATCTTTTGAAGCCAGCTTTCTAATTCTGGTTTTCTTAGGCCCATGTATTCAATGCCAATCGATCCGCAATAGGTCTTCTCCAGAGCTGCAATAATTTCACTTAAGGGAGCTTCTGCTACCGGTAGAAAACCGCACGTCGGAAAAGTCTTATTAAGATCACTCTGCTCAAAACCTAAATTTTTTAGCGACAATTCTCGAACTTCTGTAGGAGGAGAAAATAACGGATTGTCTTTAGCTTTGAGGTGGCCATAAGTCCGGTAGGTCTCGATGAGTTGATAGATTTTCAAGTCGGAAGATCCACTTGCAGGCGCAAGACTTTTTGCAAGATCCCATCCGTCAAAGAAGTGCTTCCAGGAAGGGTCTAACGCGGCCGGATCGGTGCGATACCGCTGATACTGCTCTTCCAAATATGCCAGATTAGAAAAAGAGATCTCTTCCATATTTGTTCATTACCATGAGCAGGCGTATAAAATCCAATGACTTTCAAAAAGGTCTTGCTCATGAAGTTCTTAAACCTCAACCTCCCCCGCAAGTCTTTTAACATTAAAGACTTGCATTTTATAATTAAAACTTGAATCAAAAGATTCAACTAAGTATAATTAATACTTTAAAAACAATAATAAGGTGTAAAAATGTCGCTCAATTCTATTCCATCGTCGAACAACTCTAATGACAGGTTCCAAAAACCTGAAATAAAGGAGTTAAGATCTAAACTACAAACGATCGCTCAGCGTACTGCCTCAAAATTCCCAAATATGGAGCAAATGGATGCGGGGGAGTTGCCCCGAGAGAAAATAGAACAGTTACGAAGTGGTCCCATGGCACAAATAATTCAACAAATGTTTGAAAAAGCAAAGGCCATTTCTGAGAAGCCTAGCAATGAAATTTTAAATTCTCCCCAATTCTTGGAAATTGTGGAGGATGGGTTTCTGCAAATCATCACCACCATTGTAAAAGAAGTAGAACAACTTCCAAAAACCATTGTAGAGGTAAACAAAGCAGAACAACACCTCATCGCGGAATGCCATGTAAATGAAGCAGTGTTTTCCCATGCGCTCGATCCAAAACCCGTCGTTGCAACGGATTCACTAGGCCCTTGTGTTGGTGTTGCAGGATATGATAGCGAAAATCAAAATGGATTTGTGATCCATTTTGCAATTGAGGCGAATCTGAAAGCCAGTAAAGAGATGCTTACTCAAAAAATTAAGCAGATGGCAACAAAACCCATAACCACTCCTATTGCGATTCATTTGCGCGGCGGGATTGCAAATGGATCTGAACCCCTCGTAGATGCTATTGAAGAATGGGTGCAAGATGCATCTCAAAAAGGCTGCCCCATGACAATTGTGAGTAAAGAAGTGTTGCAAAAGGAATTTGTTAAGCCGATGAGTATAAGCCTCGATACACGAAATGGAACAGTGAGTAACCATACCTCCGCCAAGAAAAAACTCCAAATAACCAATCCAAAAGAGATCAATGATCTTCATCATAAAATTTTTATAGAAGCGCTCGAAAAAAAACCCATAATTAAAATCGTTTATGAGGCGGAACATTTTAAGAGTGACCTCTAAAATATTTTATCACCTGGCACTTCCTTTCCAGGCCTAAAGGGTTGGATTTCCGTGCTGTCAATTGATGGAAAATCGCTAACAGATCTAGAATTTTTCTTGTGATTAATTGCCCGTAAGGAAATAATTCTGCCTCCTTGCAAAAAAATCTTTTGTATTTTAAAGAGAACTCT
>CAZFXE010000017.1:0-18306 GCA_964522945.1 uncultured bacterium | reverse complement strand
TGTTAGCAGCTAAGGAAGAGGACAATTCCAGCTCCTGAAAAGAGGAAATAGCTTGGTTATAAATTGCGGCGATTGTATTCGCAATGGTATCTCTACCCGTTGTCGTATCGATATAGGTTCCGTTAAAACCGTTATTTCCTGCAATTGCCTTTAAAATATCTTTGGAATGTCTTTGACCTATTCCAATCGCAAATAATTTAGCGGATGTCGAAGCAATCTCTTTTTGAAGAGCCGAAAGTCTGCTTTGATTGCAGTTATTATCTTCTCCATCCGTTAGTAAAACTACGTAATGGGAAGCCTGCGGATTTGCCCATGCCATTTTTTTTAATTCTTTTACGGTACCAGCCAATCCATTAAGAATGTCTGTACTTCCATTGAATTCGAGCGTATCGACTTGTTTTTCGACCTCTTTGGATTTTCCGTTGGTAGAAGTAAGTGCTGTGGGTGGAGTAATGAGTGTTGAAGTGTCTGTAAATCCGGTAATCGCAATGCTGATTTTAGCTGCTGCTGGCTTATTGACCTCTTTCTGAGCACTATCTAAAAGAAGTTTCAGGGCTCTTTTTACCTCACCTGCACGCTCGTCGGGATTCATACTAGTACTCATGTCGACACAAAATGTCAGCGTGACATTGGGAGGGGTATATTTTTCTTTAGGGATTTTAATCGTCAACGTCGCAAAGTTACCAGAGGTATCCATTTCGACATCGGGCTTTTGGGGTCGATTTCGAATGTAATGAACGATTTTCCAAATGACCAATCCAGCCACTGTGCCGGCAATGATCACCTCTTTATTGTTCCACAAAAAAGCCTTTGCTTGATCAATCGATTGGTCCGATGGGCGATAACTGCGAGCAGTGTTGCAAATGTCATTACAACTGTTCCAAAAAAAAGCCTTTGCACTGTTTATCGATTGGTCCGATGGGGCATAACTGCGAGCAGCGTTGTGAATATGATTAAAATCGATGTATTGTTGTATAGCGGAAAACATTTTTCAACCTTCTTGATCGCGAAATGCTAAGAGATTAAAAAATAGTTGTCAAAGCTTTGCCACCATAGTAAGCAATTTGTCTCCTATTTGAGGCGCGGGTTAATATTGCCGAGCAGACTCAAGATATGGTAAGCTGGGATCATGAAAACAACCCTCTATGTACATGGGGTCGCAGGCCGGATGGGCCGGACGATCACAACTCTTGTGGAAAACGACTGCTCGTTGTCGTTACAAAATAATTTAGAAACCGCTGATGTCGCTATCGATTTTTCTTCGCATGAAGCCCTAGCGGATTTATTGAAACAGTGCGTCCAGCTTAAGAAGCCTATTGTGGTCGGCACGACCGGACATTCTCCTGAGAACATGCAGATCCTTCAAGAAATATCTAAACAAATCCCTATCCTTTTCTCTCCAAACTTCAGCTTAGGGATAGCTGTCACACTAGAGGCCGCTAAACAAATCGCCCAGCAATTGAAGGGGCTATGTCAAATTGAAATTATTGAAGCCCACCACCAGGCCAAAAAAGATAAGCCAAGCGGGACTGCTCTTAAATTAGCCCAAGCGGTGAGCGACAAAGAAATCCCTATCCATTCTATCCGGGCTGGGGATATCATTGGAGACCACACGGTAGTCTTTGTGCTAGCCGGTGAAAGAATCGAACTCAAACACCAGGCGCAGTCGCGCGAAGCTTTTGCCAGCGGAGCACTTCTTGCCGCTAAGTTTTTAAAAACCAAACCTCCGGGTCTCTACTCAGTAAAGGATTTATTCAATGAAACTTGTTAAAGTTAAAAATTTTCTCATTGGAAAAGGTCAGCCGCTGGCTGTTATGTGCGGGCCGTGCGTTATCGAAAGCGAAGACCACGCGATGAAAACAGCTCAATTTTTAAAAGAGTTATATGAGTCGCTGGGACTAAATCTGATTTATAAGTCGAGCTATGACAAGGCCAACCGGTCGTCTTACCACTCTTTCCGAGGGCCTGGTCTTGAGAAGGGATTGAAGATCCTGGAAAAAGTCCGGAAAGAACTCGATATTCCTGTGATCACCGATATCCATAGTCCTGAAGAAGCGACCGCTGCAGGAACAGTCTGCGATATCTTGCAAATCCCCGCTTTTCTATGCCGTCAAACGGATCTTGTGACAGCTGCAGGAAAAACAGGAGCTGTCATCAACGTCAAAAAAGGACAATTCATGGCGCCGTGGGATATGACCAATGTCGTCGATAAAATTGTCGCGACCGGCAATGACCAGATCATTCTGACAGATCGAGGAACCAGTTTTGGGTATAACAATTTAGTCAGCGATATGCGGACCATCCCTATTTTGCAAAAACTGGGATATCCTGTCTGTTTTGATGCCTCGCACTCGGTCCAGATTCCTGGGGGACATGGCACATCGTCAGGCGGACAGAGAGAATTTATCCCTACACTTGCAAAAGCGGCGATTGCGTCGGGATGCGATTGTATTTTCTTGGAATCTCATCCAAATCCTGCGGAAGCGATGAGCGATAAAGACTCCGTCTATCCATTTGATCAACTGAAAGCCTTGATGGAAGAACTTAAAAAGATTTATAACGTGGTTCATGTTTAAACGAGCGATTTTCATCACAGCCCTTTGCATGGCAGCCATCAGTTCATCGTGGCTGTTTAAACTCGTCTATCTCTCAGATGCGGATCGTGTGAAATATGAAAAACTTTTAGAAACAGGAAGGGCCGTTGCCAGGGCAACCAAGGGCGAGCAGACCCATCAAACTAGAGGTGGGGTGAGAAAAGATCTTTGGCTCTCGCAACAAGACCATTCGCGGCTGCATTATCGGATCGATAGTAAAAGCTCTGTTTTAACTTTATTGCCAATCGATGACAAAGTCGATATTATCGAAAATCTCCAACACCTCAAGTGTTGGATGCAAGATAAGCTCTATGCTCAAGGAGATGTCGTGATGCAGCAAATGCGGTTTTTTGAGGCCGATCAAGGGATCTATCAATATTCCACTCAGAGATTTGCAGCCAACTCCGTCATCCTTTCCCTTTTCCGCGTCCCGGGGATGCAGCTTCCTTTATCCGTCGATCCTTCTAAAGCTTTCTTGCGCGGTATTGCCCAAGATGTCTCTTTCTCGATTGCGGGTAAAACAACACAGTTTCAGGCTCAGAAATTTAAAGCGACCCTGATGTCACAACAACAAGAGGAAAAATTATGATTTTTCAACTTTTAAGTTCTGTCATGCTTTGTGCTGCAGCTCCTGTTACACCCGTGGAGGCTCCCGTTACCCAAGCTGTCGATGCGGGAACCATCTCATCTTCGAACGCTTCCTATGACGGGAATGCCCTTATTTTGAAAGGTCAGGTCCTTCTTGATCACGGTTTAGGAAAAATGCAAGCCGAAGAAGCTATCTTGCAAAAGCAAGAGGTTGGAAAAGATTTCCCCTTTTCTTTGATCCATCTTGAGAAAGACGTTCATCTTAAACTCAATCAAAATGGCGAGCTCAAATGTGAAAAAGCCGATCTTGACTTCGGATCTCTCAAAGGCTTCCTCACCTCATCCCGCCGCGTCTCCTACACAGATACGATAAAAAGAAGAAAAGGCAAGTCTCCTTCTTTTCAACTGGTTAGCTCGGCCATCGATCTCCAATTTCTCAAGAAAACAGACCAGCCTAAAGTCAGCTATGATGTGGAAGACGTTTTAGCAAGGGAGAATGTCGAGCTAAGTTATGCCGACGGCTTTACCCTTTTCACCGATGCGATCCTCTATAAAAAAGAACTGGTTAATCCAGCTACCAATGAATTCCAAAGCCATCTTTCTTCTCAAGGAAAGCAAAAGTGCAAACTCGTCCATCAAGCAGACACCATCGAAGCCGACAGTTTTAATCTCGATATCCTCCACACTCGATTAGTCATGATCAATCCTCAAGGCATCCTCCCTTCAATTGCAAATGGAGAAGTGCGCTTCAATGCTGAGAGCCTTTTGTGGAACCATGAACAAAACACTCTGGTGCTCAAAGGCAACCCTACTGTGAAAGAGCCGAACTTAGGAACGATTGTCTCCGATAAAGAGGTTTATTTGTTTCAGAAAGACAAAAGTCTCGTCGGTTTCAAAAGCTTGGGCAATACAACACTGACCTACCTGAACAGCCATCAGCTGGTATCCCACGGAATTTTAAGCTTTGACCGCGAACGCAAGCTTGGCACTGTGGAGAGCCCCATGGTAAATGGTGTAGTCCCCGAAGAGCTTCAACTCTCTTACAAAGAAGGTGAGATGTCAATTCTGGCAGATAAAGCCCATATCGAATACACCGAAGAAAATGGAGCTTTCCAACCAATCTCCGTCTCCTTGAAAGGCCAAGTTAAAATCGCTTCTGCAGGAGACAAACCGAGTCGCTATGGCCTAGCTGATAGACTCACCTACAGCCCGACAACTCGTACATTTATCCTCGGAGCAGATCCTGGAAAAAAAGTTCTCTTTGTCAATAATGAAGAGAACATCCGGATCAGCGCCCAAGAAGTTCATATCACCCAAGATCCAACGACAAAAAAACAATCCGTTAAAGGCCTGGGCAATGTCCAGCTCGCACTATCAACGGAAGAACAACTCTCACTTAACAAATACTTTGGAAAATATGCACCAGCACCCACTCCTTAAAGTCGAAAATCTCAAAAAATCGTACAGCGGAAAAGTTGTTGTCGATGGACTCTCCTTTGATGTAAAGCCCGGCGAAGTCGTCGGACTCTTAGGTCCTAACGGCGCTGGCAAGACAACTGCTTTTTACATGGCCATTGGCCTGATTCATCCCGATGACGGCAAAGTCTTCTTCAAAGGCCATGACACAACATCGATCCCCATCCACAAACGTGCTCAGCTTGGCATGGGATACCTCGCCCAAGAACCTTCCGTCTTCCGCTCACTGACTGTCGAAGAAAACATCCTCTGTGTTTTAGAGACTCTTCCCCTATCCTCTGCCCAGAAAAAAGAAAGGCTCGGAAATCTTATGCGAGAGCTTAATCTTGATAAACTCGCTAAGACCAAAGCCGGCAGCTTATCCGGCGGAGAACGAAGACGTCTTGAGATCACCCGCGCTCTTGTGACAGAGCCTTCCTTGCTCCTTCTCGATGAACCGTTTGCCAATATCGATCCACTTGCTGTTGCCGATGTAAAAAAAATGATCCGCCACCTGAAAAATAAAGGGATCAGCATTTTGATCACCGACCACAATGCGAGAGAAATCTTTTCCATCGTTGACAGAAGCTATCTGATCCGCGAAGGAAAAATCCTCATCTCCGGCACCGTCCAGCAGCTTCTGCAAAATACCGAAGCCCGCAAGACCTATTTCGGCGAAGATTTTCGTTTATAAACCAAGGTAAATATATGACATTTTTAGTCCGCGCATGCACAGATCCCATCACGAACATCACAGGGCCACTTTATCACTTAGCTCGAGGCGAAGGGAACAAAGTAGCAGAGCTTGAAGAGTTGACTCTCGCAACGCTCCGCACGACGACTGTCGCAGCATTTTTTTTCATGATCATCCCTTTTAACTACATCTTCGGACACCATGACAATCTCAGTTGCAGCTTTGTTTTTACCACTCAATTTGTGATCCATCCTTACGCTGCTTCGCTTTTTAATGCCTTCATCAATGGAGGGTATACTCTTGCGATGAAAGTGCTTGATGTTTTTGCTAAACAGCAGCTTATTTTGACAAGAGATGATCTCGGAGGAGTTGTGCGGGCTATTGGATTTTGCACCATCGCGAAATGTTTACAGGAGTATTCTAAGTTGCCTGCTTTCAATACCTCCTCTATCAAAAAAAATTACCCAGTCTATTCACCCTCCTATATCGATAATAAATACCAAGAGTGGGCAAGCAAATTTTCCCGCTGGTATTACGGCAAATCCTAATTTTTCAAAAAAAATTGGATAAATAGTTTGTTGTTGAATTTCATTAAATGATGTTATGCTCTCTGTTCAAAATGGAGGGCATGAATCATGATAAATCCTTTTGAACCCGTTTATAGGAATATTCTTCTTCCATTAGCGACAAATCAAATCGAGCCTTACGTCACTCTCTATAATAAATCTATCCGACCTCTTTATCATTCTGTCACACGGCCCTGCAAAGATTATGACCAAGCAGTAGAACGCTACACCGCTTTCATTAAAACTCTAGAACTCGCTGTACAATTTTCAGTTTATTTTTTCCTCTATCAAAAAGGGTGGAAATTCGGGACGCACCATTTGGGACTTCCTGGTGGGGCAATTGCATTTTCTTTGATTTATGCAGCAGGCTGCTGGGTCGATGGTCAATTAAAAACGAATATGAATGACATTTGCACGGGAACTTGGCTCTATTATAAAGGGATCAGAAACTTCGGAATAAACAGAGAAGCTATGCTCGTTTCCATCATTATCGCTGGACACCTCACGCATAAACATCAAGATTCTCCAAGAGCAAGTATCTGGGAAGCAAAACGCCATTCTGCAGCAGAGTGGATCGCTCAATGCTTTTTCGATAAGCCTCTATCTAACAACGGACATAGAGCAGAGATTTTCGATAGCGATAATGACCCTTCCGACGGGGAGCGTGTATAAACAGTCGCTCATTTTACTTCCACCGCATCCATCCATGAAGCAAGGACGGCACGGAAGATTCTGCGTTACCACACGGGCTTTTTGATTCTGCCAGGGACCCCAATTGATCTCAGAAGTCGGACCAAAAAGCACCACTGTCGGAGTTTTCAAAGCGCTGGACATGTGGAGCGGAACTGAGTCAACACAGACTAAACAGCGGCTCATTTCAATCAGCGCGCCAAGCTCCTTCAAAGACGTTTTACCACCGAGATTTAAAACAGGCACATCTGGCGCCAATTTTAAAATCTCTTCGACCATCTGAAGCTCCGAAGAGTCAGGACTTGCTGTGATAACGATCTTTTCTCCACGATTGTGGAGTTCAAGGATCAGTTGTGCAACAAGCGACGGAGGCCAACATTTAAATTTCCATCTAGAGACCGGATGCAAGAGAAAATATCCTTGCGGCACAAGTCCAAGCTCTCGGACTCTTTTTTTGCTCTCTTCAGGGATAGCAAAAAAGACATCTCGCTCTTCAGGAGTTGGGAAAATACCGATGCGTCGTAATGCATCGAGATTTTTCTCCACTGTATGACGAGGAGTTTTGCAGTTTTTCACGATATGGGAATAGACATTGCGTTTGCCTTTAAATCCTTTTCCTTCCGGATCGAGTCCGACACAAATTTTAGCTCTCGAAACAAAAGCCGCGATCGCTCCCCTATCCCCTTCGGTGAGATTGATCACGAGATCGTATTTTTCTTGTCGGATCTGTTTAAGAAGAGATAACTCTTTTGACAGTTTTCCAAAAAATCCGAGTTTTTTCCAGCCTCTGTCGTAAGAGAGAAACTTTTGGATGGCTGGATGCCCCTCTAACATCGGAACAGTGTCTTTGTAGACCATCGCATGGATTTCTGCTTGAGGAATCGCCGCTTGCAAATTAGAAAACACGGGAGAAGTCAGAAGAACATCGCCATGATGACGGAGTTTGATCACGAGGATCTTTTTCACACCGGTCAAATCTGGATAATTTCCGTATTTCATAAAATCTTCTCCAACGCTTGAAAAATCGTTTCTTCAGGAATGAAATTCACATTATGAGGATCGGCAAGGCAGATCGCTTTTTCTGAAGCCGGGGCCCATTCCCAAACTTTGGTTCCGCCAAATAGAACAACTTGAGGTTTATCGAGTGCCGCTGCCAGGTGCATAATCCCTCCGTCTCCAACCAGAAAAGCATCGCACGATGCAATCAGAGAAATGAAAGCATCAAAAGAAGGCGTCGGGATGACTTCAGAAGGCATTTGAAGTCCTTTTGCCAAGAGTTTGGCACGGTCATAATCGGCAGGCTCGCAATTGATCACGACTTTAAACGGTTTTTTTACACGATTTAAAATCCGCTGGGTTTTCTCATTATCTAGCGTGCTGCCCAAGCGATTATTTGTCACCGAGATGAGAATTGTCTTCTGATCAAACTTAAACGAAGGCGTCACTTTAAGATGAGGTCTTAATTGAGATGGCACAGTCTCAAATGATGGATCAAGAAGCCGCAGACTCTTGACCATCTGGTGCTTTTCTTCTTTCGGATTGTAGGTTCTGGGATGATTGATCAGCTTAGAGTGCCAGGCTTGATCGACATAGGCGATCCGGTTTTTTCCTCTCAATAGATACAAAAATAAATTTAACAGCTTCATGGGGGAAGGCTTCGCAGAGATGAGCAAGTCAAATTTTTTATGTCGATTTGCCCAGGCTGTTTTTAAAAGAGCTGCGTACTTATTGGACATGACAGGAAGCACCACGGCTTGATCAATACCCTCTAAGTAGGGCAGAAGGGGTGCGCCTCTTTCATCGACAAATAGGGTCACCTGGCAGCCAGGAAACCTCTCTTTGCAGAGGTGGACGAGAGGCATGACGCAGAGGAGATCCCCCAGGCCATTGCGGCGTACAATACCGATTTGTTGTGGATTCATATCATTTTTTAAACCCCATTATAGATCATCCTGTCTTATTTTGCCTCGACGGAAAGTCAAAAACAGGCTATAATTGACCCAAACTAAAGAGGAAATTATGAAAACAGAACAAACATTATCTATCATTAAGCCCGATGCAGTTGCTGACAACCATATCGGTGAAATTTTATCTCGTTTCGAAAAAGCAGACCTCAAAATCGTGGCTGCTAAAATGGTCCATTTGACCGTTGACCAAGCTAAGGCGTTTTATGCTATTCACGCTGCTCGCCCATTCTACATGGAACTCGTGACCTTCATGACAGAAGGCCCGGTTCTGATCACTGTTTTAGAAGGCCCAAATGCTGTGGCTAAAAACCGCGAGCTCATGGGAGCCACCAACCCTAAAGACGCAGCTCCAGGCACGATCCGCAAAGACTTTTCTCAGTCGATCGACCGCAACACAGTCCATGGTTCTGACAGCTTAGAAAATGCGAAAACAGAGATCGCTTTCTTCTTCAAACCCAGCGAGATTGCTTGCCAACCTAAATCTCATTCTTGCTGCTGCTGCTAATTCCTTTAAGTCATTGGATATCTGATTGCTATTACATCCCACTGGTAACCAGTGGGTTATAACTTAACTATTAAGATTGCATAAAGAAATAGAATTAATTATAATTAAGTTAAGAGGTAATACAAATGAACATCTCCCCGATCAATTATTATGCTACAGTCAATGACTTCCCTATCAAAGTCCAGCAGGCTTTGGAGATGAAGCAGATCTCGACTTCCATCAGTGAAATGAACGATGCTCACGAAAAAAGGAAGGAAGAGACCGACGCCATCAACGAACAGACTTTTTCATAACCAACTGACTGTTAGTTGGTTAAATCCTCCTCGTATTTCACTCATAATCCTTTCATAATCAAAAGCTTATACCACTAAAATTATTTAGTAGTAAAAATATTAATTTAATATTATAATTAGTATAGAAACTAATTGTGAACTAAATAAAAAAGGGAAAAATGGACCTCTCTGGATTCGAAACATACATCGCCTACTCTCTCCGAGGAGCAATAGCTCAGGCTGAAACCAATGAAGATTCAACCCTCATTGGACAGAACCAAACCGAAGAGAACAAGGACAGCAAAGAAACTCAGCAAGACGTTTAAGTCGTTGCCTTAATGAAAGTTTTAGATACTTGGACTTAAGTCCAAATATCGAAAACTTTTCTTAATGCGGATAATCGATCACAAACGTCACTGGACCATCATTCACTAGAGCAACTTCCATATCTGCCCCAAAAATTCCCGTCTGCACCGTTTTTATTTCTTGTTTGACTTCCTCCACAAATTTTTCATACATCATCTTAGCAACTGCTCCAGGTGCAGCGGCATCAAAACCAGGCCTGCGTCCTTCATTGCAATTGGCATAGAGGGTAAATTGAGAGACGATTAGTATTTCTCCTTGGATGTCTTGCAGAGAAAGATTCATCTTCTCTTGAGCATCTGAAAAGTATCTCAGCCTAATCAGTTTTTCAGCCATCCAGGATGTGTAGGCCGGAATATCTGTTTTTTGGACCCCAAATAAAACAAGGGCCCCTCTTTTGATCTGACCGACGATAGACCCATCAACCCTGACGGAAGCTTCTTTAACACGCTGAATGACAATCCTCATAAGAGCCGCTTCTGGAGTTGTTCCAATTCATGGAGTAATTCGGAAGGCATTTTAGAGCCGAAGATCGAAAAATACTTCTTCATCTCAGCAGCATCTGCTAAATAACCTGCAGTATCAATCTCAGTTAATTCTGCCGGGAAAAGTCCATCAGGTGGCAGGTTGCCAACAGGAGATGCTTTTGCCTCAGCAGTGCCGCTGACACGTTCAAAGATCCACTTCAAGACATGGATATTTTGACGGAAACCGGGCCAAATATAACGACCGTTGTCATCTTTTCGGAACCAGTTCACATGAAAGATTCTGGGAGGATTTTGTGCATTTTTTCCCATCTCCATCCAATGTTTAAAATAATCGCCCATGTTGTAGCCGCAAAATGGCAGCATCGCAAACGGATCATGACGGAGTTTGCCGATTTGACCTTCTGCTGCTGCTGTCATTTCAGATGACATCGAAGCGCCCAGCAGCACGCCGTGATTCCAGCTGAGAGATTCAACAACCAGTGGAATCAGCTTGGAGCGCCTGCCGCCGAAAATAATCGCAGAGATTGGAACGCCCTGAGGATTGTTAAACTCAGGGCTTAATGTCGAACAGTTATTTGCCTGGATGGTAAACCGGGCGTTGGGATGGGAAGCAGGGCCTGTTTTATCCCACGGCTTTCCCTGCCATGAAGTCAGATTTTCAGGAGGAGCGTCGGTCAATCCCTCCCACCAAACATCGTGATCATTAGTCAACGCCGTGTTCGTAAAAATAGTGTTTTTTTCAATCATGCGCGTCGCAACAGGATTGGTCTTTTCAGACGTTCCTGGAGCAACGCCAAAAAATCCATTTTCAGGGTTGATGCCGTAGAGCTGTCCCTGATTGATATGGAGCCAGCAAATGTCATCCCCAATACAATCGATCGTCCAGCCAGGAAGGATCGATTGCAGCATGGCGAGATTGGTCTTGCCGCAGCTGCTAGGAAAAGATGCTGCGATATACTTTTTTTCGCCCGCAGGATTAGTGACGCCGATCAGCAGCATGTGTTCAGCAAGCCAGCCTTGTTTTTCACCCAGCACAGAAGCAATCCGAAGAGCAAAGCATTTCTTGCTTAAGAGTGCGTTGCCGCCATAACCGCTGCCAAATGACCAGATAGACGGCTCATCAGGAAATTGGACAATGTATTTTTGCTTGGGATTATTCGGCCACGGGACATCATCTGCTTCTTTTTCTAATGGCATCCCGACAGAATGCAGACACGGAACAAACGGTTTTCCTTCCATGGCATCAGCCGCTTCTTTTCCCATGCGTGTCATCAGCTTCATATTACAGACGACATAGGGTGAATCGGTGATTTGGATTCCAAAACGTGAGTAAGGGCTCTTTATTGGCCCCATGCAAAATGGAATGACGTAGAGAGTTCTTCCGCGCATGCACCCGCGGAATAATCCTTTGAGGATCTCTTTCATCTCAGCTGGATTTTTCCAATTATTCGTGGGGCCGGCGTCTTCTTCGCGTGCACAGCAAATGAACGTATTGGCTTCAGAACGTGCGACATCATCTGGAGTAGAATGACACCAAAAACTATTGGGACGTTTTAGAGGGACAAAAGTTTTTTTCTGGACGAGCAAATTGCAAAGATCGCGGTATTCTTCTTCCGACCCGTCGCAATAGTGAACATCTTTCGGCTGGCATAAATCTGCAACCTCTTGAACCCAAGAGCGCACTTCAGTGTTGTCCATACCACACTTATAAATGAGTTCCGAGTTCGATACAAGATCGGCTTACTCTCCCTGCTGTTCACTATTTTCATCTGTTCAATATATATTGAACAGTATAGTTTAATGAACAGATGGAGAGGAAAATGAAAGGTCGATTTCTGATGAAATTCAACGAACGCCCAATAGAGGGCAATATTTTTGCCGACAAGTCAGCGCTCATATTAGAGTGGCTTCTAAGAGTGGGATTAGATAAGGAAGAGCTCTCAATAAGAGAAGTAGCCAAAGATATAGATGTGAGTGTAGGGCTTGTTCAGCGAGTTTTTAGCTTATTGGTGATTGTGGGACTCCTTAAAACTGAAGGAATGAGAACTTCCAAGAGATTTTCATTCAAAAAACCAGGTCAGTTACTCAAAAGCTGGCTCCAGCAATATAACATCGTAAAGAAATGCAAAATGTGGACATATCGTTCTGGATTTCAAGGAAAAGCTGAACTCCTTGATGCATTGAAAAAATCAAAATTAAGTCAAAAGGTAGAGTTAGCGCTCCATTCTGCTGCTGATGCCCATGGATGCAAGAATACTAACTTAGATACCCTTGAGTTGTACTTACTAGATCCAGATGTCAGATCAAAGCTCGAAAATGTTCTACAACTAGAGCCTCAAGAGAGAGGATATGAAGTTTTGCTCATTGAGCCCTACTACAAAAGCCTGGCAGATCTTGGTAAAAGTACAGACAAAAATCTAAAAGTCTCTCCGGCTCTTTTAACTTTTTTAGATCTTTATCATTTTCCACTGCGTGGCCAAGAACAAGCAGAATTCCTCGCAGAAAGACATCCAGAGCTTAAACGAATTTATAAAAACTTATGAAAATTGAACACGAAGATAAAATCATCACAGAATTTCTACAGTCTATAGGCTCATGGCGCAACTATATCGTCATCAGTGGTGGCTATGCTCTTTTCATTTATAAGCTTTACCTGGCCGATCAAAAATTAAAGAACCCTCCAATAGGAACTAGAGATATCGATTCGATAATTCCTCGAAAAATTCCAACCAGCTCTGAAAAGAACCTGTTAAAACATCTACGCGATGCAGGATTTAATCTTATCTATAAAAATAGGGACATCCCTGCTGCAGAAGCCTATGTGAAAGAAATCGATGGAACAGAAGTAGAAATCGAGTTTCTGACCGATACTTCTGCTCGAAAGAATAAAGACAAAAATGTGACAATTGCTGGAGTAGTTGCTCAACCGCTGAGCTATTTAAATTTGAGTTTGCAGACATCTATAAAATTCCAAACATATTCAAAGGAAAGAGGAAAAGTTGTATCTCCAGGAACATGGATGTTCCATAAAGGCCTTACATTTACGAGAAGAAAGACTGCTTCGAAGATGCACAAAGATCTATACGGTATCTGGTATGTCGCTACTCAGCTGGGTGAATTTTCAGAACAAGCCATAACAGAATTTCGTGAACTCTCAAGATTGTATTCTAAATGGTTTAAGACATTTCAGAATAATTTACTTCATTGGGTAGAAAATGCTTCTCCCAATGAATGGTCACAGTTAGAAACCCAGGATCCTTCTGGCAAGTTGAAAAAGCTCCATTTTGAAAGAACAATGGAAAGACTCCACATATCGCCTGCCCTAGATTAGCTATGAAACAAAAGAGCTGCACATAGTGCACGAAGAAAGACACATCCCATTCGCGACTATCTTTAAAAGCTTGACTAAACCATCGATTTTTTCTTTTTGAACTTGTCGAGGTATTCGAGGGCTTTTCCGGTGCCGAGGCAGACCGCAAGTAGAGGATGCGGCGCGATGGTGACAGGAAGGCCTGTTTCTTTGATGATCGCTTTATCAAGTCCCTTGATGAGCGCGCCGCCGCCTGCAAGCACCATGCCTTTATCGACAAGGTCGGCTGCAAGTTCAGGAGGGCATTTTTCAAGGTTCAGCTTGATATTTTCGATGATCTGTTGGAGAGGTTCTGCGAGGCACTCGCGGATTTCAACAGAGTTGATCCGTTTAGTGACTGGGAGGCCTGCAACTTGGTCGCGGCCGCGCACTTCCATCTCGAGTTCATGCTCTCCGAGAGGATAAGCCGAACCGATCGTAATCTTAATTTCCTCAGCTGTCCGAGGGCCGATCATCAAATTGTAGGTACGTCTCATGTAGTTGATGATGCATTCATCGAACTCGTCACCGGCAATCCGGAGAGAGCGGGATTCAACGATACCACCAAGAGAGATAATGGCAATTTCGGTGGTACCACCGCCGATATCGACAATCATGCTGGCAGATGGTTCATGGACAGGAAGATCGACGCCAATGGCTGCTGCCATCGGTTCTTCAATCAAAATAACTTCTTGAGCGCCGGCACGAAGAGCAGAGTCTTCAACGGCTCTTTTTTCTACGCCGGTGATCCCTGACGGAACAGCGATTAAAATTTTTGGTCTGAAGAGGCTGCGAGATGGCGTGACCCGTTTGATGAGGGCTTTGAGCATTCCTTCAGCGATTTCGAAATCAGCGATAACACCGTCTTTCATGGGGCGGACAGCGTGAATTTTGCGAGGAGTTCTTCCTAACATAGCCTTGGCTTTGTGACCGACAGCTAGGACTTCATTGGTGACAGAATCGACAGAAACGACGGAGGGTTCTGCGAGAACAATGCCTTTGCCACGGACGTAAACGAGCGTGTTGGCAGTTCCTAAGTCAATACCAATGTCATTGGAGAAAAAACCAGAAAGTTTTCCGAACTTTCCTAAAGCTCCACGGCTTAGCCGGGCTATCGTATCTCGAACATTAAAAGATCTTTGTTGGCTCATATATTAGGTGGTTAGGTTCTTAGAAGCTCTAATACGTCTTCCCAAGTTAGTTTAGCAATCGCCTCATCATCGCAACTTACAACTTTCTTGACCAATCCTTTTTTCCTTTTTTGCATTTCGGCAATTTTTTCTTCGATGGTTCCAAGGGTAATCAACTTATAGGCAGAAACATTTTTTTTCTGTCCCATCCGGTGGACGCGATCGGTCGCTTGGTTCTCGACGGCAGGGTTCCACCACATGTCATAATGGATAACGGTGTCGGCCCCGACAAGGTTTAGACCTGTTCCGCCGGCTTTTAGAGAGACTAAGAAGACGGACAAGCTTTCATCTTCATTAAATTTTTTAACAATCTCTAAACGATTTTTGCTAGATCCATCGAGATAGGCAAACTTAATGCCGCGGCTTTCAAAGTCTTCCCGCATGATCTGGAGCATCCGTGTATATTGGCTGAAGATGACGGTTTTATGTTTTCCTTCGATGAGAGTTTGAAGAAGCTCCATGAGCATCTCATATTTGGCTGAATCGCCGGGCTCTGCTTTTTCTTTAGCAAAGATCGCTGGGTGGCAGCAGATCTGCTTAAGCCGTGTAAGGGTTGCCAAGACGTGGATTTGAACGCGGTCGAATCCATCGCGCTCGACCAATTTGACAAGCTCGTTGCGGGCTGATTCGGCATAAGACCGGTAGAGGTCTTGCTGGACATCGGTGAGCTGGCAGTGGTAGACGATCTCAGAAACAGGCGGAAGGTCGTCGAGAACATCGGCCTTCATGCGGCGCAAGATAAAGGGAGCAACTTTTTTGCGGAGATACTCGAGATTTTTTGAAAGTTCAGCACCAGAAACGCGGATATATTTTTCGACAAAACGGTCGTAAGAGCTTAAGAATCCCGGCATGAGGAAGTCGAACAAGCTCCACATTTCATCGAGTGAGTTCTCAATCGGCGTACCAGACAGGATGAGCCTGTGTTCTGCGACGATCATCTTGACCGATTTTGCATTGCGGGTACCGCGGTTCTTAATATGTTGAGCTTCGTCGAGAATGACATAGCCAAATGTCACAGTTTTATAATGATCAACGTCTTTTTGGAGCAGGGTGTATGAAGTGATGATCACATCGTACTTGGAAATATTTTCCATGATCCGTTTGCGGGCTGAAGGAATCCCGTCGACAACAAGAACCTTGAGTTCAGGATCGAACTTGGCAAACTCCTCTTTCCAGTTATAGAGAAGAGATGTTGGGCAAACGATCAGAGATAAAGCTTTTTTCTTCATCCGGTATTGCGCAATAGCCACGATTGCCTGGAGAGTTTTTCCAAGGCCCATGTCATCGGCCAAAATACCGTTAAGATACATAACCCGCAGTCTCTCAACCCAATTGACGCCGTCCTTCTGATAGGGACGAAGGGTCGCTTGAACTTCCACTGGAACTTCTGTGAAGGTAAGTTTCTTTTCCCCTAACATTTGTTTGCGGATATCGACGAGTTTATCAGAGATCGTGAATGTGACAGGGAGGTCTTTAAAGTGGCTGGCGTCGATATTGGCCAAGCTCCAGAGAGGACGCTCTAACTTATGATCAGCAAGCACTGCGATGCCAAGCTCATCAAAGAGCTGGACGATTGCACCGATTTTTTCCAAATCGAGAACAAGGATTTTTGGAAGTTTGTTACTTTCACCGGCTTTTTTGGCAGCCCGCTGTTTTTGCGTCTCCATTTCGAGATAAGCCCGTTTAGATGCAACGCATTCCCAAAGCAGGTCGATCCTGGCGCCTTTGAGGGAACCATGGATCTTGATTTCAATCTCATACATGTCGATGCGGGAAGTATGGGTCAGGTTCAGAGTATAAGAGGTTTGGTCGTAGATGAACTGGTCAAGGAGATTTTGCGGGCAATTAAAAGTAATGCGGTGTTGGTGGCGTGGAATAATATCGGTCATGAACTCGACAATTTTCTTTTCTGACTTGGCAACAAAGACAGATTCTTCAGCATTGAAAAGAAAATCTTGGAAGAGTTCTTCGATGATTTTTCTTTCTTCCACGAGGTTCCGGGCTAAAATCCCAGATTTTGTGACAAAAGACGCAACATGATCGTAGTCGAGTTTATTTGGAGCAGCAGGGATTTTTTGTTTGTCATAATGGAAGTAGAGCATTGCTTCGAGCTCGCCATCGAGAAAGACGAGGTCGCAAGTGGCTTTGACCGACTCAACATATGGCAGCGTGACGAAGTCTTCGATTGCTTTACTGTTTTCGATCTGAGCAAAACGAGACAGTTCAGGCATTGCATTTTCAACGAAAGTTCCAAAAAGAGGCTCAGGAATTGTCAAATCTTGCATCGACTTTATATTTTTCAGATGGAGCCTTGTAATATGAGCGGGGAAACGGTAGTAGACATTTTGATGGAGCATTCCCGGCGATGCGCAGGAAAAGAATTTGGCTTCCTCAACAGCAATTTGTTTTTGATCAGCCAAGATGCCCGGCTGAAGAAGAATCTTGGAAACAGGAGGTTTGAGGTATTCGATGATAAATTTAAGGCTGGCAGGATGCGGTGAAAAACGAATCGGATTTTCAAAAGTGGTATCAAAAAGTCCTGGGAGCTGAGGAAGCTCCTCTTCTTGGGACGAATATCCGCTGTCTTTAAAACCAACATTTGCGCCATCAAAAATGCGAGCTAATATTATTCCGAAAAGCTCAAGCTCGATTTGGGCAATGCGGTGTCCTTTTTCAGAACTGGGCTGGTCTTGGAATCTAGCCTGATCCATCATCATCTTCATGATCTCGCGCTGTTTAAGATCGAATGAATGGAGAGCAAAGCAATACCGTTTGCTGCCGATGAAAATTGGCTCTTCATAACGGAGAGCTTCCATGAATTTTTTCAGGTAAGGAATATGGAGCGGCTTGGAGCGGGATGGGAGTCTGAGTGCAAGCTGGAGTTCGACAGGCTGTTTGCCATCGAGATTTGCAGGAAGAGAAAAAACCCATGCGGCTTCTGCCCTGTCGATTTCATATTTTTCTTGCGGCTTGAAAAATGGAGATACCGCGAGCATTTCCGAAGAAGTGACATATTCTTGAAGGACTTCTTCTTTGTACAGCTCTTCTTGTTTTTGGCTCTGTTTGCTTTCAGCTTCTTTAAATTTACTGATGAGAGCTTGTTTTTGTTCGTCATTGAAATCATGCTTGTCGGCCAGATCGCTAAGGTTGTTTTCCTTAGAATAGGTAACCATGATTTCATCGAGCCGCTCTTCGAGATAAAAAATCAAAGCCGCTAAATGTTGGCAATCGTAGTTATAAGGACAGTCGCAGTCTGAATCGACGGTTTCGCACTCAAGCCGGTCGATCTCGATTTCACTTTCGTAATGGTTTTCGTATTGTCCTTGAACCCGTCCGCTAATTCTTACGATGCGATGGTCAAGATGAAGAATTTTGGCTGCAACAACTTTTTGTTTGTCAAAGAGCTCTTTTCCTTCTTTAACAATTCCGGACGCAAAATCTTGTCGGAGCTTTCTAAAATTCAACATCGTTTTACCTATTAATACTTAAGAGATGGGCTACAGATCGTCAAGAAGTCTTCCTTACCAGAAAAACTTATGAACAAACGGTGGCACAACTCATCTGTTGAACTTGTGTTTTACTTTA
>CAZFXE010000016.1:0-18824 GCA_964522945.1 uncultured bacterium | reverse complement strand
GACGTATGTCGTTGGGAAGATGCGTGATTATGCCGGCTACGGTCAGATGTTCTTAGAGAGAACCGAACGTTCTGCACTGGCTGCTATTGCTGCCGAGATCCTATAAAAATAATTTCAACCTCCTTAGAAATAAGGAGGTTTTTTATCTCCTCTTCCTATATACTATCTGAAATATTTGGAGTTTTTGTGGTCCAGTTCGATCATGTCGGTCTATCATTTTCCGGTCATCCGCTTTTTAAAGATGCTTGTTTCACTCTTCAAAAGGGGGAGCGGTGCGGCCTGGTCGGAAGAAATGGCTCCGGTAAGTCAACGCTTTTTCGTTTGATCGATGGAGAGATGGAGCCCGATGAAGGAGTGATCAGCATTCCGAAGAACTATCGCATTGGCTATCTGCAGCAGCACATTAAGTTTACTCAGCCGACACTTATTCAAGAGGCGGCCCTGGGATTGCCAGAGCATGAGAAGGACGATATTTATAAAGCTGAAATGATTCTTTTTGGTCTGGGATTTACGGAAGAAGATTTAGAGAAAGCGCCAGGGGATTTTTCTGGAGGATATCAGCTCCGCTTGAATCTGACCAAAGTGCTTGTGGCTGAGCCTAACTGCCTACTCTTGGATGAACCGACAAACTATCTTGATATTCTTTCGATCAGGTGGCTGCAGAACTTCTTAAGCAGATGGCAAGGGGAGTTCATTCTGATTTCGCATGATCGCGAATTCATGGATAACGTCACAACTCATACGATGGGCATTCACCGAGAAAAATTGAGAAAGATCAAGGGTACGACAATTGATTTCTTCCAGCAGATCTTGATGGAAGAAGAGCTTCATGAAAAAAGCCGGGTTAAATCAGAGAAGAAAAAAGCCCATTTGCAGAGTTTTGTCGACCGTTTTGGAGCCTCAGCTGCTAAAGCTGCTCTTGCTCAGTCGAAACAGAAGATGATTGAAAGAGAGCCTGTCTTGGAAAAGCTCAATGCAATGTCAGAGCTTTCATTTGCGTTCCAAGTGGCTCCTTTTCCTGGAAAGAAAATGGTCGATGCCAAGCATCTGCAGTTTTCTTATACAGATGAGCCTCTCATTGAAGATTTTTCATTGGAGATCGAAAAAGGCGAAAGAATTGCAATCATCGGAAAGAACGGAAGGGGAAAATCTACTCTTCTTCGTTTGCTTGGAGGCGATTTAACTGCTCAAAAAGGCGAATTGGAATTTTCTGATAACACACGGATTGGATATTTCGGACAGACGCACGTCGATCGTCTTGACGGCAAGCACATGATTGAAGAGGAGATTGCTCTTGCTAATCCCTATTTAAACTACACCGAGATCAAAGGCATTGCCGGAGCGATGATGTTTAGCGGGACTCTTTCAGCAAAAAAGATCTCGGTTCTCTCCGGAGGAGAAAGAAGCCGGGTGTTGCTTGGAAAAATCGTTGCTAAGCCGTGTAATCTTCTTCTTTTGGACGAACCGACGCACCATCTTGACATTGAGTCGATTGAAGCGTTAATCGATGCCATAGAAGACTTTGGCGGATCTGTCGTCATGGTCACGCATAGCGAACTCATTTTAAGAAGGCTGGCCTTAGATAAGATTATTCTTTGCGAAGAAGCTCAGCAGACGTTGTTCCTGGGCAATTACGATGAGTTCCTAGAAAAAATTGGCTGGGATGAAAAAAAGAAAGCCCCTCCAAAAGCTCCACAGCCGAATGTCCGGAAAGAAAGAGCAGAAGAAGTGGCTAAACGAGCAGCGGTGATCAAGCCGATTGAGAAGCAGATCCAGGACTGTGAACAAAAGATCATGGTTTTGGAAGAGGAGCAGAAGAAGAGCTTCGGAGCGACTGCTCCGGAAATCGTAAAATTGCAGGGCATTCGTAAAAAGCAGATCGAAGAGCTCGAGGCTCGGCTCTATGAGTTCTACGAGCTTCTCGAAAAGAAGAAGAAGGAATTTGAAGAATGGACAGATTCCTAGTCGAAGCTATATTACTTTCTTATTCGGTCTAAGCCAAAGCAAATCTCAATGCAGATGTCTTCGTCGGTCATGAGGTCCATTTTCAGGGCATCTTTGGGAGTCACCCAAGTGAAGCCTTTGTGTTCTTTGAAGTTGATCTTCACATCGCCGGGATGTTCAATGGGAACTTGGTACTGGATCATGTGATACTCAAAGTCAAAGTTAGGCACTTTGATGTAGAGCTTTCCGATGTGATGTATTTTTTCTCTTTCTAATTGATAACCGGTCTCTTCAAAAACCTCTCTGATAATTGCTTCAATGAGAGGTTCGCCTTTGTTTAATTTGCCGCCGGGGATTCCCCAACGATTTCCTTCAGCCTTAAAGTCTTGCCGGTGGAGCAGGAGGATCTTGTCTTGGTAGTGCAGGTAGCAGCATCCCACAATTTCAGCTTTGGGATTGAAGTCAGCTGGCTTTTCCAGATAGACACTGGCAGAGAGGGAAGAGGCAAGCAAGAGAAACAAAGCTAAAATTTTCATATAATTTCTAAAAAAATAACATTAGACGGGTTTCTGTTTCTAGTTGAAATATTGATTGCCTTTATTTTCATGGGGAGATACATGGAAATTAGAGCAGCATGAAAAAAAACATTCTGATTACAATTGTTATTCTAGCTTTGACAGTAATTATTATTGTTCTGATCGATCGTGCTTACGAAGAAAAAAAAGATGTCAGCCACATTACGCTGTATGGGAATGTCGATGTTAGGCAAGTCGACATTGGATTCAGGGTCAGCGGACAAGTCAAACACTTGATCTTTGAAGAAGGCGATAAAGTTCCTGAGGGGACTTTGATGTGTATGATGGACGACACTCCGTATGACAGCCAGCTCAAAGAAGCGTTAGCGAATGCAGAAGCGGTCAAAGTCAATTTAGACAATGCGAATGTCTTGCTTAATCGCCGTTTGGAACTCATCGGCATCGGCGCTGTCTCGCAAGAAGATCTCGATAATGCTGGGGCCAGGCGCGATCAGCTCGCTGCTGATTTAGAAGCAGCCGAGGCTAACATCGCAGTTGCTAAAGATAATCTAGCCTATACAAAAGCTTACGCACCGACGAATGGGATTATTTTGACACGGATCCGTGAACCTGGAACAGTGGTTAACCCTGCTGATCCTGTCTATACATTGTCGGTCAGCTCTCCGGTTTGGATCCGGGCTTTTGTGAGCGAGCCGGAGCTGGGAAAAGTCCATTACGGCATGACGGCGGAAGTCTACACCGATACGGGAAGGAGATATTCCGGGACGGTGGGTTTTATTTCACCGGTAGCTGAATTTACTCCCAAAACAGTGGAATCAACGCAGCTCAGAACGGATTTGGTCTACCGCATCCGTGTCTATGCAGATAATCCCGATAATCAGCTTGTGCAGGGAATGCCTGTGACTGTGAAGTTGAAAATCAAATAACGGAGTTCACCCTTGAGCGAAGCACTTGTCGAGATTCAGGATCTCACCAAGCTATTCTCTCCTGAGCAGCCTCCTGCGTTAGATAAAATTAACGTCTCCATCTCCAAAGGAAAAATCATCGGCCTTGTCGGTCCCGACGGGGCTGGAAAAACAACACTGATCCGTTTGATGGCAGGGCTTCTAAAGCCAACGCAGGGGAGTATCACGGTTGAAGGGTACGATACGATCAAAGACGCGGAATTCATTCACTACTTGACCGGCTACATGCCACAAAAGTTCGGGCTGTATGAAGATCTCACAGTCCAGCAAAACCTCGATCTCTACGCTCACCTAAGAAACGTGCTTGGAAAAGAAAAAGAGGCAACCTGTGAAAAACTGCTCGGTTTCACAGGTCTTAAAGATTTTACAGGATTTCTAGCGAAGAATCTCTCCGGAGGAATGAAACAGAAGCTCGGACTAGCTTGTGCACTGATCAAAACGCCGGCATTTCTTCTCTTGGATGAGCCGAGTGTGGGTGTCGATCCGATCTCTAGGCGCGAGCTGTGGAAAATGGTCAATGTTTTGCTAGATGAGGGGATTTCAGTCTTGTGGAGCACGGCTTATTTAGATGAGGCTGAAAAGTGCGATATGGTGCTTTTGCTCAGCGAAGGAAAACTGCTTTACAGCGGAGATCCTAAAAAACTCACCGAGCGGGTTGCGGGAAGAGTCTTTGAGGTCACCAACATTGAAGGAGACAGACGCAAACTGCTGTTTGAGCTATTGAAAGACAAAAATGTGATGGACGGGGTGATCCAGGGGCGGGATCTCCGAATTGTGGTAAGAGACAAGGGAATTGAAGTGAAGGGCGCAAAGTTAGAAAGCGTGCAGCCACGGTTTGAAGATGCCTTTATTGATATTTTAGGTGGAGGCCCTGGAGGAGAGTCGAAACTAGCCGATCTAGCTCCGGTTGTGAAAAATGACGATAAGCCAGCGGTTATCGCAGAGCATCTGACAAAGAAATTTGGCGCATTCACAGCAGTTGATGGGATTTCTCTGACGGTGAAAAAGGGAGAGATCTTTGGGCTTTTAGGTCCCAATGGTGCAGGGAAAACAACGACGTTCAAAATGTTATGCGGTCTTTTAAAACCCACCTCCGGAGAGGCATTTGTCAATGGCCTTGATCTTTTGCGAGCTCCAGCAAAGGCGCGGGCACGCTTAGGCTATATGGCGCAGAAATTTTCACTCTATGGAAATTTAAGTGTCAGACAGAACCTGGAATTTTTTGCCGGGATATATAATCTGAAGAACAGTGAGAAAAAAGCTGCTATCGATGAGATGATCGAAGTTTTTGGCTTGGGGCCTTACTTAAATCTTTCTTCTGAAATGCTGCCGCTGGGGTTCAAACAGCGCTTAAGTTTAGCGTGCGCAAACATGCACCACCCGGAAGTCCTTTTTTTGGATGAACCGACATCAGGAGTCGATCCGATCACCCGGAGAGAGTTCTGGAACCACATCAACGGTCTTGTCGGTAAAGGGGTGACGATCATGATCACGACCCACTTTATGGGCGAAGCTGAATATTGCGATCGGATTGCTTTGATCTACGGGGGAAAGATCATCCAGATGGATACACCCAATGCACTGAAAGACAAAATAAAATCGGATCAAAACCCCAACCCGACGCTAGAAGATGCGTTCATACAAATGATAGAAGACCATGACAAGTAGATCGGAGTGGATACAAGAAGCCAAGAAGGGAAGAGCACGCAGGATACGCGCGCTCATGGTCAAAGAATTCTTCCAGATCATACGCGATCCGAGCAGTCTTTTGATCACTGTATTTTTGCCGCTCTTGCTGATTTTTCTCTATGGATCTGGAGTATCGCTGGACTTAGATCATTTGAGAGTAGGGCTCGTGATGGAAGATACGGCTCCCGATGTCCAGAGCTTTGCCAAATCGCTGACAGATTCCAGATATTTTGATGTGAAGATCGTCCGAGATAGGCGGGATTTGCACGACGATCTGACAAGCGGAGCTATTCGAGGGATGTTCATCGTTCCTTCGTACTTTACTCAGTATCGCAACCGTCCAGATAAAATAGCGCCAATCCAAGTGATTGCAGATGCCAGCGAGACGAACACAGCTAACTTTGTCCAAAACTATGCCCAGGGAGTCTTTGCAAATTGGCTGGTGCAAGAGGCTCTATCAAAAGGAGTCCAAATCCAGACTCCGTTGATTTCTTCCGAACCGAGGTTTTGGTACAACGAGCA
The DNA here is from genome assembly GCA_964522945.1 of uncultured bacterium. Classification (GTDB taxonomy): domain Bacteria; phylum Chlamydiota; class Chlamydiia; order Chlamydiales; family Rhabdochlamydiaceae; genus PALSA-1444. Next base: position 13,168 of record CAZFXE010000016.1, on the reverse strand, counting down.
GTTAGAGAGCCGGTTTTTCCTTCTTTCTGGATCGCTGGCGATTATCATGACGCTCATTGGTTCTCTTTTAACCGCTCTTGTTGTCGCAAGAGAGTGGGAAAGGGGAACGATGGAAGCCTTGATGTCAACAACGGTTGGTATTTGGGAACTGGTGATGGCTAAAGTGATCCCGTATTTTTGCTTGGGGATGATCTCGATGATCATCTGTGTCTTTCTTTCCATTGTTTTCTATGATCTGCCGCTTAGAGGCTCTTTTCTGGTATTGTTGATGGTCTCTGCGCTGTTTTTATTTTGTGCCTTAGGTCTGGGTCTGATGATCTCAACGATCACTAAGAATCAGATTTTTGCTTATCAGATCACTCTTGTCACAGCATTTTTACCCGCCTATATTTTGTCGGGATTTCTCTTTGAGATCCACAGTATGCCGCAATGGATCCAGGTCTTGACGTACATCATTCCTGCCAAGTATTTCGTGCAGAGTTTGCAGAGCCTTTTCTTAGTCGGCACTGTCTGGCCTTTGATTCTCATAGATATGATCCCGATTGTCGGCATCGGATTGATCTTTTTTCTCATCACCGCCTCTAAAACAGCCAAGAGGTTAGATTGAAGAGAATTTTAGCGCTTATTTGGAAAGAACTGCTGACGGTGCTGCGGGACCGCAAGGTCCGCATTTCGATCTTGCTGCCGCCGATTATTCAGCTGGTGATCTTTACCTTTGCGGCGACACTCGATGTAAAAAATGTACCGATCGGCATCCTCAACCGTGATGCTGGCGAGCAAGGATTTTTGCTCGTCGAGAGATTTTTTGGGACCAAGATTTTCAATAACAACATCATATTTCTGAGGGGAGTCGAAGAGGTCGGTCCCTTCATCGATCTGCAAAAAGGCGTCATGGTGGTCTCAATCGATCAGCAGTTTTCCCGCAACATCGATGCAAATAAACCTGCAACAGTCCAGCTGATCTTCGATGGAAGAAAAACAAACACGGCCCAGATTGTGGCAGGCTATACCAACCAGATTATCAATCGGTTCAATAATGACTACACGGCACAAGCTGAGCTTGTCGCCCAGAATGTCGAACTTGTCCCACGGTTTTGGTTTAATCCAAATACGCTGTATTTCTGGTATAACATTCCATGCTTGGTGGGTGTTTTGTCAATGCTCACCTGTCTTGTCGTGACAACGCAATCGGTGGCAAGAGAAAGAGAGCTTGGAACATTTGACCAGCTTTTGGTTTCTCCGCTTGTTCCTTGGGAAATTCTCATTGGAAAGATTGTCCCCGGCATTATCATTGGCTTTCTCGAAGGGATGTTCATGTTTACGATTGGGACATTGGTCTTAGGAGTCCCTTTCACCGGCTCTCTACTGCTTTACCTGGGCAGTCTAATTATTTTTGTGACTTCGATCAGCGGCATTGGTCTTTTTATCTCTTCTTTGTCTGCCACGCAACAGCAGGCGATGCTAGGGACATTCATCTTTATGATGCCATCTGTACTTCTATCGGGGTTTGCGACACCGATTGAAAATATGCCGACATGGCTGCAGCCGTTTACAGATGTCATCCCGCTGAAATATTTTCTGATTATTTCAAAGGGACTTTTTCTTAAAGCAATGCCTGGCAGGATTGTTTTTGCAAATATTTGGCCTTTGCTCATTATCGGCTTCATCACTACCGTCGGGGCCGGTCTATTTTTCCGTAGGAGGTTACAGTGAAAAAGTACATTGGTCTTATCGATTTTCTGAGACACAGGAGTTTTGCAATCACCTCCATGGTTTTTTTAGCTGGCTGCGCAGTCGGCCCGAATTACCAAGCGCCGGAAAATGATGTCGCAGACACATGGACCTCGGAAAGCCCCGTTGCTTCTTCAGATGCGCCTTTGATCAAATGGTGGGATGTTTTTGAAGATCCATTGCTGACTAAATACATTGAGATGGCTGCCGAATATAACAACGATGTTCTGACTGCCACTTCGAATATTTTAATTGCCCGCGCCTACCGTCAGATCGCCGCATCTTCTTTCTTTCCCATGATCGGCGCGGATGTCAATGCCACGAAGACCGCCTTTAGTAAGAACGGCCCCCTATTTGCCAGCGAGCCCAGTGTGGGAAATCTTCCGGGGACGGTCTCACCCTCGACAGGACTGCCGCTCATTCCTCAATTTCCTCAGATGCAGTCGCTCTACAATGCGCTTTTTGATGCGACATGGGAGATCGATATTTTTGGAAAGACCCGCAGGACCGTTGAAGCAGCCGATGCAATCATTGGGGTGAGCATCGAACAAAGAAGCGATGTGCTTCTCTCTGTCATGGCAGAGATGGCGCGCAATTACATGGAGCTGAGGAGTTCTCAGCAAAGGTCAAAACTCATTGAAGAAAATATCGGCATTTTAGAAAAGAAAGCCGTCCTCGTGCATAAACAGTTAGAAACAGGATATGTCAGCCGTCTCGATGATGAGAATATCAGAGCGACACTAGCCTCTGAAAAAGCACTGCTGCCGGGTATCGAAGCAGAGATCTATCGCAATATCTATACGCTCTCCGTATTGATAGGAGCTGTTCCTGAAAAACTCGTGGAAGAGCTCAAAGCGCCGCAGCCGCTTCCTAAAGCGCCTGACGCTGTTGCTGTAGGACTCCGTTCTGATCTTTTACGCAGAAGACCTGATATCCGTCGTGTTGAACGGATCTTAGCAGCTGCGACTGCAAATGAAGGTATTGCTGTGGCTAAGTTTTTCCCGACCATCACATTGTTAGGAGATGGAGGTTTGCAATCTCTTATGTTGAAAAATCTCTTCAATTGGGGAAGCAAAACCTGGGCGCTTGGCGGGGACATCACTATGCCGATTTTCGAAGGCGGCCGTCTGATGGGGAACTTAAAAGCTGCACGAGCAGAAACTGCAGCAACTGCCCACAAGTATCAGCAGACGGTTTTAAACGCCCTCGAAGAGGCAGAGTCTGCCATTGTTGCTTTTACTCAGGATCTGAAGACCAGCAAGGAAAGAAGAGAAGCGACAGACAGATACCAAGATCTTGCGGGTTTAAGCGAGAAGAGAAATTCCAAGGGGTTGGTCAGCGTGCTTGATGTGCTCGATTCTCAGCGTCAGCTTAACGAGTCACAGCAGGATGTTCTTAAAAGCGACACGAATACGCTTCTTGATCTAGTTGTCCTGTACAAGGCCCTCGGTGGCGGCTGGGAAAACAGTTATTGTGAGGAGTGATTTATGCGTCTATTGTCAGCAATTAAGAGAGAGTTTTTTCACATTCTACCAGTTTTTCTCTTTTTTCTAGTGTTTTTCACACTGATTAATTGGACCGAAATTTTTCTCTTTAAGAGGAGCGGGATTACGCCTTTTGGTTTTTTGGAAGTCGCAATTGCTGCTGCATTGATTGCAAAGATCGTTCTAGTTGTCGACCATTTACCTTGGATCCATCTGTTTAGAACAAAACCGCTGGCCTACAGCATCGTTTGGAAAACAGCGATTTATTGGGTGCTTCTTCTGATAGTAAGGCTTGCAATCCGGTTTGTCCCGTTTCTTTTCGAAACTGATACCGGTTTCAGAGAAGACCTGGATTTATTCATCGATCAGTTGAATTGGAATCTCTTCATTTCCATCCAGGTCTACTATCTGATGCTGCTATTTATTTTCGTGACCTTTCAAGAACTGACATTCAAGATTGGTTCGGCTAAAATGCGTAGACTGTTTTTTGGCAAGTAAGCTGCTTACGATTTTCTTGCGGCCAGTGAAAGCAGAACCCAAGCCCAGCCGGCTAGAAGCAAATCAACACCGACAAAAACTCCGATCACCCAGAAGCTTGAGCTTGGCCATTCAGCAAGAATGAGTATTCCTAAGCCTATGGAGATCAGTCCGCTGAAGACGACTAGGCCCCAATAGTCGAACCGATGGTAGAGTGCATTAACGAGCCGGAATGAACCTCCGATTAACAGCAGTGCTGCAATAAGCAAAGTCAGGCCTTCTGCGCTTTGGACGGGTTTGAGGATGCAAAAGATCCCGGCAAAGGTATAGAACAGCCCCATGAGCATTGAATGGGAAAACCCTGTCCATTGTTTGGAGAAAGAGCTGCTGATAACTTGCAAAACACCAGCGACTGCAAGCAGAAATCCCAATAAGATCACGGTAAACTCTGTTGCCCATCCCGCATAGCCGATAGCGAAAAAGCCCAGAACAATCATCAGAAGTCCCAGGATGAAGAACCTTCCCCAGTATTTCCGGTTTTTTGGCATATCGCGAAAGTAGACAATCACATCAGATTTTTTCATAACCACAGAGAGCTCCTTTTAAACTGGATGTTATGGAATTGGAAATTATAATCAAGAAAGGAAAAAACCCGTCCTAAATCGACTAGGACGGGTTCTTAAAATCAATACATTGTTTGAGTAAATCCTGAGTAGGTCAAGTAGATCCCTAGGACGATCAAAATGATTAGGCACCCTTTGCAGCCTTTGTGAAAGCAGGCAAACATCTTCTTTTGAAGACGTGATGGGAATGCCATTCTCCAGACCCCTCTGAGAATCAAGATATATCCCAGTAAAGTAATAAGGCCGCGGAAGTTAGACTCATAAACTGGATGTCCGATTGCAACGGCAAGACCCAAGATCAGAGAAACTGAACCTGAGAAGACAATCAGGCCTTTAGAAGAAGCAAAATCTTTAACTGCTCCTTCGAATTCATGTCGGCGTGCTATTAGTTCCAGCGCAACAATCAGCATATATATACCAAGCAACTTAGCTAAAAAAATGGATAATTCCATAATCACTCCTTTTCCTCCTTCTAAGGGGGCAGGGGAATTATTTCAAGAAAAGTTTTTAAAAAATGGAATTTCACACGGAATTAATACAAAGAAGGCCGCTTTTTTGTTTCAAAGTAATGCCATTTTTTGAGATGAGTATAACAAAAAGGATCTCTTTATGAACAAAATCGGACGGTACTGGCCTTTATTTGCCCTGATCTTGGTTGCAGCAGCAGGAGCAGCGGCTTTGGCCCAGAAGGGCCTTTTTGACTGGATGCACTATTTCATGGGCTTTTTCTTGTGCCAGTTTGCCATGCTAAAATTATTCCATCCTTCGACATTTGCCGAAGGGTTCCAAATGTATGATTTGGTAGCGAAAAAGTTCCGGGCCTATGCTTATTTTTATCCGCTCATCGAACTTGCTCTTGGATTGGCCTATCTTTCATTTAGCGCTCCCACCCTAACCTATATCTTGACCATCATTGTAATGGGGGTAGGTGCAGTCGGGGTCATCGGCGCTTTAAGACGGGGACTAGATATCCGGTGCGCCTGTATGGGGACTGTTTTGGACGTGCCCCTTTCTACAGTGACCCTCACAGAAGATATCGCCATGATCGTCATGGCTTGCTGGATGTTGATAAGATAAGTTCGGTTTTTTGCGCTAAAAAATTTATTGCTTCCACAAGACATTTCAAGAGATAGTTGCGGAAATTTGGAAAAGAACTTTTCGGCTGTGCCTTCTAATCCTCCATGCTCATAAATCTCGGTTGATATAAATCCAAAAAATATTTAAAAAAAGAACTTAAATAGGAGATCTCATGCCCGTACAAGCTATCCAAACCAAGTTAAGTTTCTTTGCCTACAGACTTTCGACAATCGCCAAATCCTTCAAAACGCTCTACACGCTTCCGCAAGAGAAAATCGATGCCTTCTTAAATTCCTACAACATCTATAACCATGATTGGGCCAATGAAGAAGAGCTGATTCGGGACATGGGTCCTGACTATTACAATCAAGTCCAGAAAAAGCTCGTTGATTACTACAGCGTTCTCAACCACCTGTGCGCTATCGGCCAAGTCGAAAAGATGTACATCCCTCCCATCATGGACATGTCTAAAGGGATCATCGCCAATCAAACGCTCTTTGAGAAGAAAATGGCGAAAGACCTCAACGTAAAAAATGGCGCAAGTATTTTAGATATCGGTTGCGGCAGGGGACGGATTGCCAGCCACATCGCCACTGAGACAGGCGCACATGTGACCGGCATGAACATCGATACAAACCAATTAGAAGCCGCTAAACGATTCGCAGTTGGTAAAAACCTCACCAAGCAGACAAACTTCATTCAAGGAGACCTCAACAAACTTCCGCTGCCCTTTGCAGATGGTACCTTAGATGCGGTCTATCAAGTGCAGGTTTTTAGCTATTCTAAAGATTTAGAAAAGCTTTTTGCCGACATCTACCGTGTTCTAAAACCCGGAGGACGTGTCGCATGTCTCGATTGGTTCCAACTCGATAAATACGATTCTAAAAATCCCGAACACACCGATCTCATGCGCCGTATTAAGCCGCTCATCGGTGCGATTGGAACTCCACTCATCGAAGACTTTACCCGAGCCATGGAAAAAGCAGGCTTTAAAGTTCTCATCAATGAAAACGCTAGCATCAACGGCCTCCAAGCGCCGCTCATTGAAAAAGCTGACACGTTGTTCAAATGGGCGACTCGCCTTATCAAAGGGTGCGTCAAATGCAAGATACTGCCTCGTCATTTCCAGAAGCTCTTTGACCGTCTGACCTTAGATGGCGAAGCGTTTGTGGAAGCCGACCGTAAAGGCCTTGTCACAACCTGCCATTACATCCTCGCACAAAAACCTTAACTTACCAAAAAGGCCGGAAATTACCCGGCCTTTTTCCGATGGAAAAATTTGAATATTTTCCCTAATCTCTTCATGTCGAGGATTTAATATGGCAATGACGCTGCAAGAAGTTTCAGACCGCTTTGAAATCATGGATCTGTTAGTTGATTATTGCTCAGCTATTGACAGTAAGGATATTGATGCGCTTGATCGTATTTTTACCGAAGATGCCCTCATTGACTATTCAAAAGCTGGCGGGCCTAATGGCAACTTAAAAATGATCCAAAAATTCCTGGTAGAAAATTTAGGGGATTTGCCGCGTCAACACATGATTTCTAATTACAAAATACGGATTAATGGAGACACGGCTGATTCTCGGTGTCTTTGTCATAACCCCTTAGAGCTTCCTAGCCAAGGGGATATTCTTGAGGTGGCATTTTGGGGACTCTGGTACAACGATAAGCTTGTTCGCACTTCTAATGGCTGGCGCATTAAAGAAAAGGTCAGTGAGCCTTGCTACAGCTGGAAAATTCGAAGAACCTAAAAAACTGGGAATAAACCCAATGAAACCTCACTTAGTGCTGATTTCAGGTCTTTTATCAAACGAATCCCTTTGGCAGCACCAAACACGTCATTTAAGCGACATCGCTTCCATCCAAGTGATCTCTCCTTCGCAGGATACCCCCAAGAAAATGATTCAAGCGATTTTAGATCAGGCGCCTCCAAAGTTTGCTCTTGCAGGCCATTCCATGGGAGGATGGCTTTCTTTAGAGGTCATGCGGGCTGCACCTTCACGAGTCGGCAGGCTTTGTTTATTGAACACAACCGCACGAGAGGACTCGGAAGAAAAAAAGCTCGCTCGTCAGCAGATGATTCAAAAAGCTGAAAATGGGCAGTTTCATGAGGTCGTGAAGGGGCTTGTCGAGAAGCTCGTCTTTAATCCTCGTGTCAAAGAAGAGGTAGAGAAAATGTTTTTAAAGGTAGGGCAAGAGGCCTTTATCCATCAAGAGAGAGCGATGCTAGCCAGAAATGAATGTCAATCGATTCTACCCACGATCCGGTGTCCTGCCTTAGTCATCCATGCTGCGCAGGACAAAAACTTTTCTCAAGAAGAACATGAAGAACTCGTCAATCACATCCCACATGCTAAACTTGCCATCCTAGAAGATTCGGGTCACATGAGTCCGATGGAAGTTCCGCAAGCTGTCACGGATCTGCTTAGATCATGGTTTGCCTAACTTTAGATTGGGAAAAAATTAAAACTCATCTATCTTTGTCTCAAATGAGGACGTATTATGTCGATGATCGAAAAAATTAATGAAGGGATTAAGGAAGCAATGAGAAGCCGAGATCAGATTCGGCTTGAAACGTTGCGGATGTTAAAATCCAAAATATTGGCCGTCGATGCACGAGCAAATCTTTCTGACGCAGATGTTGTCAAACTGTTCAAAACGTATTTCGGCAACCTGCAAGAAGCTCTAGAACAGGCTCAAGGCGCTAACCGCACTGAAACCGCTGAGCAATTAAAGAAGGAGCTCGCGATCGTTCAAGAGTATTTACCCAAAGCGCTTTCTCCTGAAGAAACAAAGAAAATTGTGATTCAAGCCATTGCCGAGTCTGGGGCAAAGACTAAAAAAGATCTAGGACTTGTCATGAAGGCCATCATGAAAATCAATAATACAGTCGATGGAAAGCTGGCCAAAGACTTGGCTAGTGAATTGCTGGCTGACTAAGAAAAAAATCTTTTACTGGGATCCGATGAAGTACTATATCGCAACGTCACTTTCAAGAGTAACAGCCCATAATTTGGTCAGAGACGCCCTAAAGAGATTCGGCCATACAATCTGTTACGATTGGACTTTGCATGGCAGTGTAAAATCAGTCAGTTTTGAACGGTTACGAGAAGTTGCCATTTATGAGCTGAATGGTGTTTCAGAAGCTGATTTTGTGGTTGTCCTCCTGCCTGGAGGAAAAGGTACCCATCTTGAACTGGGGTTTGCGATTGGAAATAACAAGAAAGTTTTTCTTCATAGCGAAGACCCTTCTTTATTTGAACTGGGTCCTCAAACTAACGCCTTTTATCATCATCCTAATCTCATTCGCCTTTGCTGCGCCCTCGATGATGTAGCAACTAAGATACATTCCAATTTATGCAGCCCCGCTTTAGCTGGAGAATTGCTGGCTGATTAAAAAGGCCAAGGGATTTCCAGGCTTTATGAATTTGATAAAGGGAGTAATGGCAGGCTGGACAACAGGGACTTGTAAAGCAAATGGGATTGACGTGCACTATCTCCGAACCGGTGGTGACAAACCTCCTGTTGTGCTGCTGCATGGGCTAATGTTAAATGGAGCGTGTTGGACTCCTTTGGCGCGGGTTCTGGAGAAGGATTACGACGTTATTATGCCGGATGCTCGGGGCCACGGGAATTCCGGTGCTCCGGACCATGGCTATCGGTATGATGATCTTGCTGTCGATGTTATGAGCCTTATCTATACGCTCGGACTTGCTAGACCAGTGTTACTTGGCCATTCTATGGGAGGCATGACGGCGGCTGTGGTCGCAAGTCGAAATCCCAAGCGACTGCGAGGGCTAATCTTGGCCGACCCAACCTTCTTGACGCCACAACGTCAGCGTGAAGTTCACGAAAGTGATATCGCAGATCAGCATCGCCGAATTCTCAGCCAGTCACAAGAGGATTTTTTGGCTGAGATGCGGGGAAGGCACAGCCGTCGCTCAAGCGAGGTCATCGAACTATTCGCGCAGGCAAGATTTCAAACGAGTATTCGTGCCTTCGAAATTTTGACGCCGCCGAATCCTGACTACATGCAGCTGATCAACACTCTCGAAGTTCCAAGCTTGCTCGTCTTAGGTGATGCTGGCTCGGTCGTCTCTCCTGAAGTGGCCGCAGAACTCGCTGGTCTCAATCAACGCTTGGAGGTCGTACAGATCAAGGAAGCTGGTCATGGGGTTCCATATGATCAGCCTGACCGTTTTTCAGCCGTTGTCCAAACTTTTTTGCGCTCAGTGAGCGGTTGAAGTTTGTTCTGCTTTATACTGCTAAACTTTCGTCGGTTTTAAATGCTATCTCTACCACGCCTTGAGGGTCGAACATGCCTATGAACTGCTTGTACATTTCTGGTCTATCCTTGCCTCTTTCCGTTGTCAAAAGTAACTCCTGACTGTAAATGGCAATGTCTTCTACGATTCGTTCATGTCGATAATAGGCCAAGATTGTCGAATCAATCTCCGTTTCTCCGTAACCCTTATAAAAGAGTTTTTCCTCATGCGGCTTATTCCAAACATTTCCAACACCGCCGCCAATAAACATGAGATCGCGCTCTTTTGGCGCCATGATAGGTTCATCCCAGTCCACTATGTAGATCTCATTATTTCCATCGATTAGCACATTGCCGGCGTGAATATCAGAATGGCACAGTACGAATTTAGGCGATTGGCTTCGGAGTTTTTCTGCTAGTGACTCCGCACGATCTACCAGTCGGCGAATGGCTAGCATATTTTTCTTCATAAATTTTTGTAATTTTATGGCGATTTCATCTGCGACCAATTCTGCTTCAATATGAACGTAGATCGATTGAACGACCTTGCGCCATTTTGGTGAGTAGGTCTCTCGTCTGATTCTGCTTTGAATAGATGGCGGCACTTCCATCTCATGAACTTGCCTCAACGTTTTGCCGAGTTTAACCCATTGATCATCCGTTAGAGTTCGATTGAATCCATCCTGTCCATCAACAAATGGATATACGATGAGAGTAAAATCATCAATACGCTGAGTTGTCCTGCTATGAATTGTCTTAACAGGGGGAATTATCTGTTGAATCCCAGCGCTCTGTAACAGCTCTACTATTTCAACGGCGGTATCATGATGGTGCCCATGTTTAAGCTTTATGAAGTAAGATTTTTGATCAAGTGCCTGAGCTTTATATACCGAGGCATTTATATCTGCGCCCAAGGAGAGAAATGTAAGAGAAGCGACTTCAATGCCATAATTGGTATTTAGGCAGTTAATGATGAGTTGATCTGAAAGCGTATGTTTTTCTAACATTTTATCCCTTCACAGTGACAACAGGTCTGCTATGTGACGAGATCCCTTATGGATCACAAACGTGACAGCATCGTATCATGGGAGTTTAAAAAAATAGAATGTTTTTAGGCCAGTCTCGTGCAGTTTAGCTTGAAAGCTTATCATTGAAGGCATCGATTAGAACTTTTGATTGGAGAAAATTGCATTTGGCTTAGGAAAGATTTTTCTCCATTTGGATTACTTGAATAGTGTTTCCATCGGGCAATATCGCCTGTTCTTCGGACACTTTGTTCCACCCTTTTGTAGCGTAAAAAGAAAGGCCTGATAAAGTAGCGCCAAGCGTGCCTTTAGAAAACCCATATGCTTTAGCAGCTTTTTCTGAGTGATGTAAAATCAGGGAGCCAATGCCTTTGCCACCATAACTAGAGTCGGTAAACATAGCGCGTATCCGAGCAGGATCAGTTAAAGGATTTAACTGATCATTTTTTTGAAAAGTGTCTGCTGGCCCTGCATAAACTTTATTTCTAAAGCTCCAGCCGCCGCAGCCAACCAATGTTCCCACTTCTGTTACGACGAAAAAAGTCTTATCTTCTATGAGTTGCCGATCAGGAACGCAGACGAATTGACAACATGAATTAATCTGTTCTTCTGAATAATACCCCGCTCCTAAAATTTTCATGGACCGTTTCATCAATGCTTCTATTTGCAATAGATCATTAAGCTCGGCTAGACGAATTTTAATATTCATATGATGCATTTTATCCGAGTTCTAAAAAAAAGAAAAGGCTAAGCCATTTAACCTAGCCTTTATGAATTGGAGATGGAGAGATGCATTCAGAACTTTTGATTGGGAAAAATTTGCATTTTTTAATGCAAAAAACTTCTTAATTTTGACTTTCTAGAACAGGACATAATTTTCGATGAGGCGCAAGGCTTTGCGCCTTTTTCGGCTAGACTATCAAGTCTTATTCTTCATCAAATAAATACAGCTCTTCCACATATCCAAGGCGCATCCAATATGGATATCTATGAACCTTCTTCAAATGGGGAGACGAGGAAAGGAGTTCAAATACAGTGTGTTGATTTATTTCATGATTAATCGAAAGAAACATTGAGCTTATTTGTTGTATTTTTTCTAAATAAGTCTTGATGGTGTTAGGATCTATCTCGGTAAGAGAGTCGATATTAACAATAAGATCGTATTGACTCACGTCATTTAAAAGTTGATCAGGGGTCAAAATTTTGACCTTATTTTCAGAATCTTCTAAGCTCTCTCCTAGCAATACTATTTGATCCTCTCCCAATGTTCTTCCTAAAAAATAAGATGAAGACAAAGCTGTCATTGGGATGTCTATAATCGTATAATCTGTAATGCCGAAAAGTTTGCAATAATAAGCGGTTCTACCTAGTCCGGCGCCAATTTCGAGTACGCGCGGGTGAGGAATATCTTTGACTAATTCTTTAATTCGCCAAGCTTGATAGAGAGCTTGAATAGCTCTATAAGAAGCGATTCCATGAGAGGTGCAAATCCCCACTTCATCTGTATATGGATTAGGAAAATGAATAGAAATCTTTAAATAAGACTCTATTGTTTGAAAGACTTCATCGGCAATCCATTGTTTGTGGGGTGCACCATAACCTTCTGGGTTATCTAATCTAATTGCTCCAATGGACTCTCCGAACCTCCAGAGGCAATCCAAACACATGGCCGCAGTTGCTGTGAGCCCCTCATCAGTAACTTGTGATGGCAATATAGAATAAGCAAGATTATCAAAACCATAGAATAGATCTGTTTTATGTGGATTGCTCAAGATATCGGTTGCTGATTTTAGATTTTCAGATTGGAAAATGTCATGAATGGATTTCAGTTTTTGGTCATAAAACATTTGCCATAGCGTATTCCCCAAGTGGTGCTTCTGAGCAACTTTGTAAGCACTAATGATTCGACTTACTAGATTGATATCTTCACAATGCTCTCCGGGTGAACGACATGCATAAGGAATAGTGGTTGTAACGAGGTCTTCAGCTTGATGAAACCAAAACGTGTTAGCCAGTAGTGGGAAGCACAGTAAAGTCAAATAGAAAAATTTCATAAATTTCCTTGTATATGAGAGATAGGGTATTCAATTAATGCTTGAAAATCAATTGTTTTTTTCTTCTTGAAATTGCGTAAATGCGGTGTTTTTTTAGGAATTGTTGAGAACGAAATTCTGCTGAATTTTTTCTATGAAAAAAGGCTCGGAATTTTCCGAGCCTTTGTGAATTGGAGGTGGAGAGACGCATTCAGAACTTTTGATTGGAAGAAGCTGGTTGCAACTCTTCATGAATGTGATGTAAAGGCAGAGAGGGAAATCCACCGAGCTTTTCGACATTAATCTCAAAAGTTGTCCAGCTCGGTGGGTCCACTATACTCTCTAGAAATCAAAGATGAAGCCAGTAGTCAATCCGCTCATGTTGAAATCGCCAAGTGAACTGTAGGAAGCTCCCAGAAAGTTTGCATTGAATAGAGTGATCAATTCCCAT
>CAZFXE010000015.1:0-19126 GCA_964522945.1 uncultured bacterium | reverse complement strand
AGGTGCTTATCTTCTTAAGCGGTATGGACATCCAAGTTCAAAACCAAGCTGAAGTCGAACGTCAAAAAGAGAGAAAGAAAGAAGCTAAAGAACTCGAAGGCATGACCAAAAGGCCTGAGGGGACTTCAGACGATCCGGTCCGAATGTACCTCAAAGAGATGGGCTCGGTTCCTCTTCTGACGCGTGAAGAAGAAGTGGAGATTTCTAAACGGATCGAAAAAGCTCAGATCCAAATCGAAAAAATTATCATGCGCTTCCGTTATTCAACACGGGAAGCTATCTCGATCGCTAACTACCTAATCCACAATAAAGAGCGTTTTGACAAAGTCATCACCGAGAAAGAAGTTTCTGATAAGCCTCACTATAACAGTGTGCTTCCTAAACTCGCAGGGATGCTCAAACAAGAAGATGCGATTTTAGAAAACTACTTTGTCATGATGAGAGATCCTGAACTCAAAAAAACTGACAAAGCGAAAGTTTTAGAAGACATCGAAAAATGCCGCATCCGTACCCAGGCATACTTGCGTCAAATGCACATCCGCCACAACATCATCGAAGATTTTGGCGAAGTGATCATGACAGCCTACGATCGATTCCTCTCTCTTGAAAAAGAGATGCAAGAGCTGATTCCAAGGGCTGAGAAAAACAAATTCGCTGCTGCAAAACTCGTGGCGATCCAACGAAAACTGCTTAAACGGGAACTCGCTGCAGGCCGTACGCTCGACGAATTTAAAAAAGACGTCCGTATGCTTCAACGTTGGATGGACAAGAGCCAAGAAGCAAAACGCGAGATGGTCGAATCTAACCTGCGTCTTGTGATCTCCATTGCGAAGAAATATACAAACCGCGGCCTTTCCTTCCTCGATTTGATCCAAGAAGGGAACATGGGCCTCATGAAGGCTGTAGAAAAATTCGAATACCGCCGTGGATATAAATTTTCAACTTACGCCACTTGGTGGATCCGTCAAGCTGTGACCCGCGCAATTGCCGATCAAGCCCGGACAATCCGTATTCCTGTGCACATGATCGAAACGATCAACAAAGTGCTCCGTGGCGCGAAAAAGCTGATGATGGAAACAGGTCGTGAACCGACTCCAGAAGAACTTGCTAATGAGCTGGGTCTTACACCTGAACGTATCCGTGAGATTTATAAGATCGCTCAACATCCGATCTCTCTTCAAGCTGAAGTTGGAGATGGCGGAGAAAGCCAATTCGGGGATTTCCTCGAAGATACATCGACAGAATCTCCTGCGGAAGCGACAGGTTATTCGATCTTAAAAGACAAAATGAATGAAGTTCTCTCGACTCTAACAGATCGTGAAAGAACAGTTCTTATCGAACGTTTTGGCCTCCTCGACGGGAAGCCTAAAACTCTTGAAGAAGTGGGACTTCGTTTCAAAGTGACCCGCGAACGTGTTCGTCAAATTGAAGCTAAAGCCCTGCGCAAAATGCGCCATCCTACCCGTTCAAAACAACTCCAGGCCTTTTTAGATCTATTAGAAGGTGAATAGTACTTTTGGAGCGTAGCGGTCTCGAACCGCTGGCCTCCACAATGCCATCGTGGCGCTCTACCAACTGAGCTAACGCCCCATAAGTGGGACCACCATTTTATGGAGTTGTTCGTTTTTTCAACAGCTCTATTTGCACAATTTCCTCTGACGGCCTATATAGCAAATCATGGGCAAGTTATTTTTTCACACGATCACTCCCGCAGCTCTTGATCCGATTTTTGGCCTGACTGTACTATTTGATGCCGATAAACGGCCGGATAAGATCAATCTAGGGGCTGGACAGTACCGGAATGACCAGCAGATCACTCCAGTGCTGGAATCGGTCAAGCTTGCAGAAACCTTTTTACTCAGAGAAGAAGAGAGCAAAGAATATCTGCCGATCGCAGGCGATAGTGCTTATTTGAATAAAGTTGGAGCCTTGGTTTTTGGCGAGTTTTTCTGGGCAGGAGAAGGTAAACGTGTCAGCCGCATACAAACAATTGGCGGGACAGGAGCTTTGAGGATCGGAGGCGATTTTTTAAAGCAGGAAGTGGGAGAAAGAATCGTCATTTCTGATCCGACTTGGCCCAACCACCGTGGGGTTTTTACAAGATGCGGCATGGTCGTCGATGCTTATCCGTATTACGACATCCAAACCCAGAAATTGGAATTCGAGCGGATGGTGCAGTATTTAAAGAGTTTGACTCCAGGCACTGGTGTGGTCCTGCACGCGTGCTGCCACAATCCAACGGGAGCCGATCTATCGATGGACCAGTGGAAGGTTTTGCTTAAGCTCTTTAAAGAAAATGGGCTGCTGCCGTTCTTTGATTTTGCGTATCAAGGCTTTGGAATTTCAATTGAAGAAGACGCCAAAGTGATCAGGCTTTTTGCTGCAGAAGGGATGGAGATGCTGGTCGCCTGTTCCCATTCCAAAAACTTTGGGCTTTACTCTGAGAGAATTGGGGCTCTTTATGTGGTTACAGAATCGGCAAAAATTGCCGAAGTTGTGCAATCTAAACTCAAGACAATTGTCCGGTCTAACTACTCCAATCCGCCCAGGCATGGAGCTGCAGTCGTGTCTCATATTTTATCAACGCCAGCGCTTAAAAAAATGTGGGAGCAAGAGGTTGAAGGGATGCGGCAGCGCATTGAAAAAATGCGCCGCTTGTTTATCGAATCACTGACATCGCGCTCGTTAAAACGAAACTATCTCTATTTGACAGACCGTGCGGGAATGTTTTGCTTTTCAGGCCTAAAAAAAGAAGAAGTTGAAAGGCTGCAGAAAGAGTTTGCGATCTATATGCCGCTCGATGGCCGTATCAATATCGCAGGGCTATCCGAAGAAAATCTTCTCACTGTCGTCGATGCAATCACAAAAGTTATCTCGTAAACACTTGTGTTAACAGTTGTTTTTTTCGTATGCTGAGGTCGTGAAACGGTATACCTTTATATTCATCGCCCTTTTTATTTTGTGTCAGCTGAGTTTGCCAATGACGGCAACCGATCGGCTCCGCTCCATGTCTGTAGCGGCGCTTTCTCCATCTTGGGTGGGACTTTCGAGTGCAAAGGAAGGTGTATTCAAGGTTGCGGCAGTTTGGCCATCTGGTGGATACTATACTTCTCCAGAGATGAAGAATGAGCTTGAGGGATTGAGACTTGAGAACCACAATCTCCATTATCAAGTCGAGCTTTTGAAAGCTCAGGTCGATTTGGAAAAGTTAGTTGGTGAAGAAGCAGAGCTTCTGAAACGGTTTGTCAAAGACGATGCATACGCCAAAAGAAGGAAAGCGGAAGTTTTCAGGCTGATCGATCTATATACTCCTGCTGTCATTGGGAAGGTGATCTTTCGTGAAACGGCTTCTTGGAGCAGTTCATTTTGGATTAATTTAGGAGAAAAGACGAATCAAGATCTTGGCAAAACGGTGATCGCAAAAAATAGTCCCGTTGTTGCAGGAACATCTCTTTTAGGCATTATCGAATATGTGGGTGAGCATCGCTCAAGAGTTCGGTTAATAACAGATGCGAGCATTGTTCCGTCTGTTCGGATTTTAAGAGGCAGCGAGCAAAAGCAGATCATTGCCCAGCAGACGAAGAAATTGTTAGAGATGCTCAGCGGCTGTGAAGAGATTTCTCAAGACCATCCTCTTAAGAAAGAGTTGAAAGAGTTTTATCAGAAATTAAATCCTAGCGGAGTGAATTTCTATCTTGCTAAAGGCGAACTTCGGGGAATGCGGGCGCCTCTATTCCGATGCAGGCATGCTCTTTTGCAGGGGGTCGGATTCAATTATGATTTTGATGACGAAGAAGGGCCAGCACAAGACCTAAAATCAACCGCTCCATTGGTCCACAAGGGAGATATTCTTGTCACGACTGGCATGGATGGGGTATTTCCTGCAGGGCTCCGAACAGGCCAGGTGACTAAAGTTTTTCCTTTAAGGGAAGGCGCTTCAGCCTATGAGCTGGATGCGCTTTCATTAATTGAAAATTTTGATGACATTTCATATGTGACGGTTCTTCCCCCTCTTAATTCTGATTTTACACAGTAAAGTCGTTGACGAAGAACTCCCCTTTTTCTATTCTTCGTACTATTCATTGGAGGTTATTATGAAATCGAAGTTATTGGTTCTTGTATTAAGTATGAGCGCTATGTCTTTCGTCACTGCTAACGGCACAGCTGATGCAGCGGTTAGGCCTAACGCTGCAATTGAAGTTAACGTAGACCAAGAAGTTGCTGTTGCAGATTCTTCTGAAGAAGTTGTTAAAGCAAAAAAAGCCGAAGAAGCTATAGCTGCTTCTCAAGATGAAAAATCTTGCATCTCTTGCAGATAGTTTTCTGTCCAAGAAGCTCTATCACAAGATAGAGCTTCTTTTATTTCATTCAAGATCGTTTCGCTCTTTCTAAGTTCTCCAAATACATAGTGGTAAGTTTCTTTTCTTTGTTGCTGATAGCAGGTGCTTTCAGTTTGCGCAATCGATCTTCCTAAATGGTTTTGCAAATTAAATTGCTGGCCGCATTGATAGAGCTTTCCAAAATGGCTGTCTAAAAAGAAAAGAGGTTTGTTAAAGGCTAGAAAATCGTATCCGATTGAGGAAAAATCTCCAAGATACGCATCAGAGGTGTTGAGGATTGGATATATGCAGGGAAAATCAGAGAGGAAAGCGATGCCTCTTTTGTTTTCAAATTCTCCACGCAGCTGATGTGTTTCCACAGGATGAATCTCGTCCAGAAAAGGGTGCCATCGGACGATGACATTATAAAACTCTCCGACTTCTTGAAGAGCGCGCGTTGCATAGGGTAAGAATGAGGAGTTGTTTTCTCCGTCAGGCCAAGACGGTGCGTAGAAGATGGTTTTTTTACTAGGGTCTAACTTGCCCTCTAGCTCAGTTTCTAGCAGATTGTCATAGAACTCTTGGTTTTTCTGGTAGTATTGGTACCTATAGTTTCCTGTAAGGACCGTGGAAGAGAGTTTGTTTAGGCTTTTTGTTTTCTTCAGATGATCCATCATGTGGCGTCCATAAACCAGAGAGATGTCTTTAGGGATCGGATCTTGAGAATGGCCTTTGTCGGAATTTCCATGAGGACAGTAGACGATTCTCATTTTCTTTTGAAAAAGCATCTCAAAAAGAGGCAAAAGCTCGATGGCAAAGCGATGGCCGGATTCAAAAATTACATCAAAGTTTGCTGCCAGATAATCCAAAGAGAGGGCTTGGAGATCAATGAGCTTGCAGTCAAGCTGAGGATAAAACTTGCCAGCAGCCAAATAGGTTGATTCTTCCGTAACCAGAAGGGAAATCCCTAGTTCAATACATAAAACTCCGAGATGGTCTAAGTAATGAGCGGGGCCTGTGTGGATGGCAATCCAACGATTTGTCAAGCGGTTTTACCTTATATTTTGAAGGATCTCTTTTTGGACAAGGTCCCAGCTTTGCTGTCTTCCGAAAGTATAAGCATAAGTCTCTTCGCGCACTGGTGTCAAATGGGATTGATCAGAGTTAAGAATATTAAATATTTGATCCGGCTGGAGTGTTTGCCCGCACCGATGAAGGTAGAGTCCTGGGTCGGAAGGATCCCGGCCGGTGGGATTGAAAAAGAACATCGGGCGGTTAAAGCTTAAAAAATCGTATCCAACCGACGACATGTCCCCCAGGTAGAGATCGGCTCTTTCTAGGATCGGGTAGACAGGGGTAAAGCCGGAAACAAAGCGGACGTTAGGCTGTGTCTCATTTTGCAGAACAAACTGCAAGACGCTGGATAGTTTTTCAAGATTGGGGTGGAGTTTGATCAGGAGGAGAATCTCAGAAGGCAGCTGCTTGATCAAGGCTTCGGCAACTTGAAAGAAAGAGGTTGAGTTTTCACCATCTTGCCAAGTGGGAGCATAGAGGATGGTCTTCTTGGAGGGAAAAGAGAGTTCTTGGATCAGCGAGTCATAGAACTTTTTGTGCCGGCGGTAGTACTCGAGCCGGAAATTACCTAAGGGAATGGTGGGACAGAAGACGTTTTTATTTTTAAGAAAGTCGATCATTTTCGGGCCATAGACCAGCAGGGTCTCTTCGTTTTTTAAACCTTCCATAAAGGCTGAGGCATGTCCTTTGTCCGAGTTGCCGTGGGGAAGCCAGATCGTTTTAATTTTTTTTCTTAAGGTGGCTTCTGCGATAAAAAAGACTTCATCGAACATGCAGCGGGGGGTTGAGTAAAAGATGGTGTCGAAGGATCGGACAATTTCAAAGGGAGCTTCTAAGCAGTCCCAATATAAAAGTTCTAGATCGGGGTAATAGAGACGGGCTTTTTGAACTAGATCTTCATCAGTGAGGACAAGGGGGACTTGCATCAAGCTGCAGAAGGGAGCTAGATGATCGAGATGGTGCTCTAATGGTCCGTAAATGAATCCCGCAGTACTATGAAGCATCCCTATGGTTATAATCTTCAGGAGGCAGAGTCGCAATAGAGATTTTCGCTTTTTTTTCAGGCTGGAGCTGGGGAGAGGCCTGATGATGGGCCAGTTGTGTCAGCATTTCATTGCGGCTGCATTGAAGGTTCATACGGTCAAGCAAGGCAAGTATTTGGTCCCGCAGGGCCAAAAGTTCCCAACTATTTTCATTGTCAGGGGGCACGAGCTCCTCTAATGGGACATTGGAATGGGTTTGGTTCATAGACTCAAGAATTTCAGTTGTGTACATCCGGTCTTGACGTAAGTGACTCAATTGCTGGATTAAATGGCCTCTTTCTTCCATGAGTTGATTCCAATAAGCCATCTCTTTTTGAATGATAAGAATCTCTTCTTGGTGCAGATTTCCCAGTAATTCCCGCATGGTGTCGATTTCTTTCTTCAAGAGGGTTTGGAGGTCTGTGTGGTGCTGCGTCCATTCGGTTGTCATTCAAAAATCCTTTGTTTGTCAGAGAGATAGTGATGCGAATAGTGTGCCAGCAATGTAAAGTCTTTATTTTAATCTATTTGCAGGGAGAAGAGGTTGTGCTATGATTGCCCAGATGGAAAAAAAGGCCATACAGCAGCTTAAAGAATGGTTCTTAGAGTACCAACGAGAGCTTCCTTGGAGGGAAAGCAAGACTCCCTACCGCGTATGGATCTCAGAAGTGATGCTTCAGCAGACACAGGTAGCGGTCGTGATTCCTTATTTCAATAGCTGGATGCAAAAATTTCCTACGATTGCTGCTTTGGCTGAGGCTCCATTGGAAGAGGTCATTAAGGCATGGGAAGGTTTAGGCTACTATAGCCGCGCTAGAAATCTGCACAAGGCTGCTCAAATAGTGATGAGAGATTTTCAAGGAGAGCTTCCGAAAACTCCTGAAGAATTAGATCGACTGCCGGGGTTTGGGCCTTATACGATTGGAGCGGTTTTAAGTTTTGCTTTTCAAAAAAAAGCTGCAGCTGTCGATGGAAATGTCGTGAGGGTCCTTTCCCGTTTTTTTGCTTCAGACAAAAATTGTGCGCAGCGCGAAGCTTATGAAGAACTGACCCTGTCTTTATTGACAGATGATGAGCCTTGGGTTGTCATGGAAGGGTTGATCGAGCTGGGAGCCAAAGTCTGCCAGCGCAGGCCTAACTGCCAGGAGTGTCCTTTGATGGAAGGGTGCCAGGCTTACAGGCAGGGAAAGACGGAAGATTTTCCGATTAAGAGAAAGAGGCCGTCTACGATTTGTTTAGAGCGCCAAGTAGCGATCATCCGCTGGAAAGATGAGATTCTTGTGAAAAAGGAAAAAGAAGGGAAAGTCATGGCGGGGCTTTACGAGTTTCCTTATGCCCTTTTAAACGAAAAACTTGGGCTTGATCTTTCTTTAAAAAAATTAACAGAACTTCCTCTCGTCAAACATGGGTTTACCAGGTATAATGTGACGCTTTATCCTTGTTTATATGAGAGTGCTGAAAAAAAGATTTTGGACGGATTTGAATGGAAGAAATGGCAGGAACTTATCTTGCTTCCTTTCTCTTCTGGACATCGGCGAATATTAAAGGAACTAAAAGATGCCCATTTTACACACTGAAAGCTCCAACGGATGGGGTGGTCAAGAAATCCGAATCCTGAAAGAAGCGATTGGGCTGCGCAGCCGCGGTCATGAAATTATTTTCGCCATTGTTCGTGGAGGAAAGCTGGTAGATAAAGCAAAAAAGGCTGGATTTACCGTTTATGAAATTGAATTTCGTCGCAGCAGGGCGTTTTCTGTTCTACGAGATCTATTAAAGATCATTCGAAGGCATAAAATTAACGTTGTCAATACGCATTCTTCTTTGGATTCCTGGCTCGGAGGCATTGCCGGAAAAATAGGTAAATGCAAAGTGATTCGTACTCGGCATCTTTCCACTGCAGTACGAGGAGGTCTTAATGCTTTCTTACTGTACCGCTGTCTTGCTGATTTTATCGTGACAACATCATCGGGAATTATTCCTAAAATTGCTGAACTTGCTCGTTTGCCTGTTTCTCGTTTTAAGTGCATTCCCACAGGCGTGGAGCCGTTTCAAGTTGATTCTAAAAATGTCCAAGAATTTCGAGATAAACTCGGGGTTAAAAAAGACGATATTTTGATTGGCACGGTCTGTGTTGTGCGTTCCTGGAAAGGAATCCAAGATCTGATTGAAGCTGCCCGTCTTTTAAAAGGCCATCCCCATCTAAAATGGGTCGTTGTCGGAGGCGGTTATTTAGAAAATTTCCGTCATCTTGTCGATGAGTCAACGCCTTTAGTATTTACTGGCCATCTTGATGATCCGTATACGGCGCTTGCAGCTCTTGATATTTTTGCCCTTTTAAGCACTGCCCATGAAGGGATTTCTCAAGCTTCTCTTCAGGCTGCTTATCTGAAAAAGCCCCTCGTAACAACAACAGTTGGGGGGCTTCCTGAGGTCTGTTTGGATGGGGTTACAGGCATCTTGGTTCCTCCTTCTTCGCCTGAAAAAGTGGCAGAGGCAGTTTTATGCCTGGCCTCAGACCCTCATTTACGAAAGAGTTATGGTG
This sequence comes from uncultured bacterium, assembly GCA_964522945.1. Classification (GTDB taxonomy): domain Bacteria; phylum Chlamydiota; class Chlamydiia; order Chlamydiales; family Rhabdochlamydiaceae; genus PALSA-1444. Next base: position 10,169 of record CAZFXE010000015.1, on the reverse strand, counting down.
ACGCGGCCTTTAAGCTTGTGGAGGATAAGTTCATGCTTGAGCATACCCTCGATCAGATGGAACAAGTCTTTAGACCTCTTGCGTAACTAAAGATTCATCGATTTTCGATTAAAATTGCAGGGGTCATATACAAAATTTGATAGTACCCCTGCAATTTGAATCGAAAATCGGCTCAAAAGAACTAAAAAATCGACAGAACCTTAGCTATGCAAGAGGTCTTTTCTTCACTCTTATTGAGATCTAAGTTATAACTATGCGTATGATTGAAGATATCCCTTTCGGAAAATTCGGATTCATCAAAAAACAGAGTGTTGAGTGGTTTAAAACTCATCTTTTGACGGTTGCCGGGATCGGCGCCTTCATAGTTGTCTGTGCTGTCGGAATCTCAAAATGGGTCAAGGGCGATGCGCAGGTCGACTATTTGGCTGCGGATATGGCGTACAACCATTGGGAAGGCGACAGAAACGAACAGTTTAACAAACTTCAAAGATTAATCCGGAAACATCCCGAACTGCATGCAAAATACGATGGGGCAATTGCTCAAAAACTATTAAGCAATAGTGAAAAAGGGCTGGCCACTAGTTATGGGAAAGCAACTTTGAAGCGGATTGGTGATTTTTCTCCGTACTACAAAGATTTTTCCGCCTGTTCTTTGATGATTGCGGATCAGAAGTTGGAAGAAGCTTTGAAGAATGCAAAAACCTTGAAAGCCTCAATGGACGGCGATGATAGGTTCTGGGAAAAGAAAAGCACGCTCGTTCGGCACGGATGTATCTTGTATGCGTATAACCTGCTACGGATCGCCATGCTGGAAAAACTTGCTGGAACTCCCAAGGGCGAACTTGAAGCTTGGGCTGAAATGAAAAAAAATGCGGGCTGGCAAGGTGCACAGCCCACATCAAGAACATATGACCCAGAGGCGTATCTCTTAATCCAACAAAACTTTCAAAACCAAGAGATCTCACTTCTAGACTATATCAAATATAGAGAAGAAGCTCTTACTTCGATGAATCTACAGCCATAACATTCATCATACGTCCACCGGTAAGGCCGACGACTAAGAATATTACGAACGGTAAAAAAATCGCTAAAATCAAAGAAGCAGCGCCCAGAACAATCTGAATTGTTTTGTCTTGTTTAAAGATGAATTTAAAAGCCGTCTTCAAAAGAGAGTCTGTCTTAGTAGGGAAAATGATACCTAAAATGGCTCCGCCCATCGCAAAGAAGATGCTCCATCCGCCGCCAAAGTGACCGAAGATGCTGAAGATGCATGTTAAAACAAATAAAGCGCAGAAGAAAACTTCATAACGGTGCTTTTTGGTAAACTCTTCGATTTCTTTTACCGACACACCTTTCTTATTGCCATCCATAACTCTCAACTCCATTCCTTTTTTTCAATCTAATGGTTAATAATCTTTTTTGCAAACCATTAGTTTCATAGGTGGCTTCTCCCATGAAAAGTGATGAACGACTCACGTCGGAAAAATTATTGTGAGCCATCTCTTTAAAATATTGGCCAAATCCCCTACACTTTGACAGATTATGGAGCTTCTTAAACCGACCAGTCCAAAAAAGGATATGCAAGCATGGCTCCCTCAGGGGATAGTGCTGTTTGTTGCTTTTTTATTTTCCATCTTTTGGTTGGTCTCTATGGGACTGCAGAGTTACGAGAGTGACTCTTTTTCACGATCACTAGCGCTTCCTTCCATCGATTATATGAAAATTGGAAAGGGCCCTCTGGCCATTTCTCCCCAAGGCATCAGTCCTGAATTTGAGTCTTTGGTCAAAGAGTTGGTTGTGCTCGGCAAGAACACCCGTCCGGACAGCGGCGCATTATCTACGGCGACAGTCTCCATCGGACTTAAAACTTCAGGTGATCAGAAGCAATTGGTCTCCGGGCAAAAACTATTCCTTGCAGCTGACGGCAGTTCATATAAATTCACCGATGAAAAAACCGATTTAAGCCTTCTTCCTCTTCCTATGGCGGGGTCCGATGTTCTTCTACAAATTGAAACCCCTGAAAAAAAAGAAGAAGTAGTTTTGACCTCTTCTGCTTTTTTAGACCGATCACTAGATGAAGAAACTTACGTTCAGGTGCTTAAGAAAGGAAAAATGTGGGCCCCCGATCTCTTTTTGCATCAGTGGGGCGGAGATGAATACCGCGATTTAAGCACTAAACAAAAAGTTGAGATCGACGGGAAAGTCTACTTCCTTTCAGTGGGGGATCTTCTCTGGTGGGATGAAAATGAATGGAATGTCGGCAATGCTGTCCTTGAAGACGCTCCCTTGGCTAAATTCATGTCAACCTCTGTCCAGGGGATGAATTTTGAAGTTTGGAGTCCTAGCGGCTATAGCTCTTCGAAAATCGATATTTCTCTTCAAAGTTCTAAAGCTCCTCAAAAAGCTGAGGAAGTCATTACATCTGTCAGGCCTCGCAGCGGCTCAGAGATCACCTGTCAGCTGGGAAAAAGACGTGTGATTGTCAAAGAAGGCGATTGGTGGATTAAAACCGACCGCCGCTGGCGCTCGCTAAAAACAGCTGCAGATCTTGAAGCTTTTCTCCATCACGATATTCAAGGCGAGCTGTTTATTTTTGAGAAAGTAGAAAACATGAAAGGCAAAACCATACTCAAAGGCCGCTGTTTTGATAAAATGCGAACAGAATCGCTGCCCATCTCTTTAGTGGTCAATACTGAGAAAAAAACGCCCTCCTCTTCTGGCAAAAATGGATCTCCTCAACAATCGATGATTGCGAAAAATAAAATGACAATTCCAACTATCCAGCGCCAGAATAGTGAGGGAGAAGAAAAACAATGAAGAAGTGTTTTCTCTTTCTTATTCCTATTCTTCTTTGTGCTGAATCTATTTCCGAAAAAAAAGCAACGCTCGTGCAAAAAAATAGCGTGCTTGGCAGCGATATCGCATTTCTTAATGATAGACTCTCCACCTTAAAGAAAAGTTTGGAAGAAGCTTATGGCAAAGCAAGTGCTTTAGCCAAACAAGAAGCTGAAGAAGGAGCATTCCAAGCTGTCCTAATGGAAGTCAACCGCCTTAAAAAAGAAAAGCAGCAATTAGAAGAGTCATGGCGGGAGACGGCTGTTCAAGAAGGCATCCAAGATGGCGAGGCCTATTCTTTGTGGGACCAAGAAGAGATTACATTAAGCCAGCTCATTATGGAGTATGGATCGGCTGATTATCTCTATGTCATTCCTCCCGAATATGTTGCCATGAAGCTCAATCTCTACTCAAACATCCCCATTCCTCGCCAATCCTGGACAGATCTATTAGAGATGATGCTTTACCATAACGGTTTTGGTTTGAAAAAACTCAACACCTATGCCCGACAGCTCTATCTTTTAAAACTCGATCTGGGTGCTGTTCAGACAATCGCTTACCGTCCCGAGCAAGTCGCTACAGTTCCTGAGGGAAGCCGCATCTGCTATTTGGTGATTCCTCCTATCGAACAGGTCAAGACTGTCTTCCAATTCTTCGAAAAGTTCTCAGATAATAAACAGACTTTTGTGCATCAACTGGGAAACAAGATCGCCATCGTTGCCGTCAAAGAAGAGGTCGAAAAATTGATCGATTTCTACGACAAGGTTTGGGAAGGGCATCACGGAAAAGTCACACGCGTGGTGCATGTCTCTAAGATCCATATCAAAGAAATGGAAAAAATCTTAGCGACATTTTTTAACGAAGCGATGGAGAAGGGCCGTGTTCCTTTTGGAAAACCTGAGCAGGAAGGGCTTGGTATTTTTTCACTCGGCAATAGCAATAGCTTGGTCTTCATCGGTTCAAAAGAGACGGTCGACCGCGCAGAAAAAATCGTCAAGGATACCGAAGAGCAGTTAGAAGATCCGTCGGAAATGACGATCTATCTCTATACCTGTCGCCATAGCGACCCGAGTGATTTAGCTCAAACGCTTGAGAAAGTTTATAGTTCGTTGATTTATGCAGGACAAGAGGGTGTTCCGCAAGAAACCGAGCTCAATTATCACTCAACAGCCCAAGGGGCAATATCTCCTCCGGCAGGATATCCTCCCGTACAGCCTTTAGTCATCACGCCTCCTCCTCTAAATCCGGGGATCAATACCAAAGTTGAGATCGAACAAAATGTTCCCGGTCATTTTATTCCTGATCCAAAGACCGGCACTGTGTTGATGACTGTCCGAAAAGATACTCTTGGGAAAATAAAAGAACTCTTGAAGAAACTCGATATCCCTAAGAAAATGGTGCAACTCGAAGTCCTGCTCTTTGAAAGAAGAATTAACTCTCAAAATAATTTTGGTCTCAATCTTCTAAAGTTGGGTAAAACCTTTAATGGCATGACTTATCGCCCTGTCAGCGGTCCTCATGTCGATCTTGATGACAAAGCATCGATCGGCAAAGGCGTTTTGCAATTTTTCTTCCATGGCCCGCACCATAAATATACTCCTCATTTCGATGTCGCATATAATTTCTTGCTGACGCAGGACGATATACAGCTCAATGCCGCTCCTTCGATTATCACAGTCAATCAAACTCCTGCTGCGATTTCGATCATGGAAGAGCTCTCCATCAACAATGGTGCAGCTCCTGTGAATACAAGCACAGGGCAGATCGCTTTTGAAAAATCGTTCACAAGAACTCAATACGGTATCAACATCGTTCTAACTCCGACGATCCACATGCCCGATGAAGCCGGAGAGGAAAAAGGTGCTGTGACTTTAAAGACCAATATTTCTTTTGACACGACATCTAAGCACGATAAAGACAAGCAGCCTAACGTTGATCGCCGCCATATTGAAAACGAAGTCCGTGTTGTCGACGGCGAAACGGTTGTCCTCGGCGGCCTCCGTCGTAAATCTCACGAAGATCATGAGGAAAAAGTTCCTTTCTTTGGAGATATCCCTTTCTTTGGAAGATTCTTTGGGACGACTCGTCTGATGGATCACGATACTGAACTCTATTTCTTCATTACTCCTAAAATTGTCTACGATCCACAAGCTGAAATGGAACAGATCCGCTGTGAAGAGCTAAAGAAACGTCCGGGAGATATTCCTGAGTTTTTAGTACGGGTTGACGAGGCCCGTGAAAAAACAGCCAAGAAGTTTTTCAAACACAGCTTAAAAACATTTTTCTTCCATGACAGATAGATCTCAGACGCTTTGTCAAGAATTCAACATCTCTTTCGTCGCAGACCTGTCAACATATCCGTTTGTCCGCGATAAATTGCAGCTGATCCCCTATTCAATGGCAAAAAATCGTCTGGTTCTGCCCGTCGATGAACAGGAAGATGTCTTGATTGTCGCTTTAGAGGATCCGCTGGATTTGGAAAGTCTAGAAGCAGTCCGATGTCAGACCGGAAGAAAAATACGGGAAATCTGTGCACCGCGGGAAGCGATCGAAGCTGCCATCGAACAATGCTACCACCAAAAAGATGATGCTGCTTCAGTACTCATCGCAACTCTAAAAGAAAGCAGCTCCGACACACTGTTTGAAACAGAAGGGTACGATCTTCTTGCACAAACTGCTGATTCTCCTGTCATTCGTCTCCTTAATATGGTGATGACGGAAGCAATTCAGCAAGGAGCCTCCGATATCCACTTTGAGCCTTCAGAACAAGGTCTTGTCATCCGATACCGCATCGATGGCGTCCTTCAGCTCCGCCATGTTCCTCCCAAAGAGCTCCAAGCCCAGCTACTAACCCGCATCAAAGTTTTAGCAAGGCTCGATATTGCGCAGCAACGGCTGCCTCAAGATGGACGGATTAAACTTAAAATCGGCGGTCGCGAAATTGATTTTCGCGTCAGCACCATTCCTATTGTTTTTGGCGAGCGCGTTGTTCTTAGAATCCTTGATAAAAGCAATATCGTCTTAGGGTTAGACCGTCTTGGCATGCCGTCAGATGTGTTAGATAAGTTCAATAAGCTCATCCGCCTCAGCGAAGGTATTATTCTCGTCACCGGACCGACAGGAAGCGGAAAAACTACGACTCTTTATAGCGCAATCAATGATGTCAACTCCCCTGAAGTCAATATCATGACGATTGAAGATCCTGTCGAATATAAACTCCAAAATATGGCGCAAGTCGGCGTCAATCCCAAGATCAATCTCGATTTTGCCACAGGCCTTCGACATATTTTGCGGCAAGATCCCGATATCATCATGATTGGTGAGATCCGCGATAAAGAAACGGCTGAGATCGCTATTCAAGCCTCCTTAACCGGCCACCTTGTCCTAAGCACGCTCCACACCAATGATGCTCCTTCTGCTTTAACACGGCTTGTTGAAATGGGAACAGAGGCCTATTTGCTTTCATCCACTGTTGTCGGAGTCTTAGCTCAGAGGCTAGTGCGTACAATTTGTCCTCACTGCAGTGAAAGCTATCTTCCAACACAGCTCGAATGCAAAGAACTTGGAATAGATTCAATCCAACCCTTTTACAAAGGCCGCGGATGCGATCAGTGCTTTGATTTAGGTTATAAAGGACGCCACGGAATTTATGAGCTCATGGCTATGAACCACGCCATCAAGCAGCAGATCTTAAAAAGTGCCGATGCGGTTGAACTTAGAGAAGTCGCTTTACAGCACGGCATGGTTCCTCTTCGCACAAATGGAGCGCAGTTAGTCCTGCGCGGCATCACGACATCTGCTGAAGTTCTCCGCGTCACACGCGGATACGAAGGAGAGTAGCCATGCTTTATCGGTATGAGGCGCTTTCCGCCACAGGAAAAAAAATCTCCGGCGTCATCGATGCAGATTCCATTCATTCTGCTAAAGAAAAACTCCGCAAAGAACAAATACTCGTTGTCGGTTTAGATCTTTTCCAAGAAAAGAAAAAAGAGATTACGATCCCTTTTCCTTTTTTACTCGATTTTACCCGGATGATAGGGCAGCTACTCCGCGCTGGCATTCCCCTTTTCGAAAGTCTTGTGATTATCGAAGAAAAATATCATCACCATCGGTTCCACCCGTTGCTCATGGACCTGTGCGACAGTCTTAAAACAGGTTTATCGCTATCTGTTACCCTGCGAAGATATCCCTTAAGTTTTGATCCGATCTATATAGCCATGGTGCATGCTGGAGAGCAAACCGCTTCGCTTCCCACAGTTTTCGAAGAGCTCTGCGCCATTCTTCAACGGCAGCAACGATTAAAAAAGCAGCTTTTTTCCGCAGCAGCCTATCCAATGTTTTTGGGAGGCTTTTGCGTTTTGGTTTTTACAGCCCTGCTGCTTTTTGTTATTCCTTCGATGAAAAATCTTTTTGAAGGAAGAGATCTTCATCCCATCACCCGTTTTGTTTTTGGAGCCAGCGATTTTCTGAATACTCAAGGCTCGTTCATCGTTGTGGGCATTTTACTTATAGCTGCAGTGATTGCGACTGCACTCAAAATACCTCGCTGGCGCCAAAAATTAGACGGCATCATTTTAAAACTTCCTTTTATCGGAGAGTTTTTACGCGAAGCTGCCACCATCCGTTTTTGCCGGACAGCCTCGCTTCTGCTTTCTGGAGGGCTTCCGATCTTGCAGACACTTCAATTATCCCGCCACGTGATGAAAAACCAATCATTAGAAGAGGTGATTACCAATGCTGAACAAAAAGTCAGCGAAGGAAAACCTTTAAGCCAAGAATTAAAAGCTTCTCCTTTAATCCCTTCAATCGTTCCTCGCATGCTTGCGATTGCCGAAGAGACAGGAAAAACCGCTTTTATGTTACAAAATATAGCCAACATCTGCGAAGAAAATCTTGAAAAAAGACTTCAGCAGTTCACCGCCTTCCTACAGCCCGCTTTGCTTCTACTCCTCGGACTGATTGTCGGCCTTGTTCTGCTCTCGATTTTAATCCCGATGACAGATGTCGGTTCAGCATTACAAACCTAAGGAAACATATGAGAAAAAAAAGAGCGATTACCTTACTTGAGATCATGATTGTGATCCTGCTGATTGGACTCATCGGCGGGGTTGTCAGCTACAATCTAAAAGGCACCCTCGACAAGGGCAAAGCCTTTGCTTCGAATGAAGGCGCTAAGAAACTAGAAGACATACTCAATCTCGAAATTCAACAAACAAATGCGAAGGCTCTAGAAATAGCCCGAGATAAAAGTGAGAACCGAGTGCTGGTTAAATCAATCGTTCTCAATTCAGGATTGATTTCTGAGCAACAAGTGAAAAAATTTCTCAAGGATGGTTGGAATGAATTTTATAGTATTCGAAAAGTCGTAGGCGAGAATCAAGTTTCTGTTGTTTCCAGAAAATACGAAGAATATAAGAGAACACACCAAACCGAAGATTCTGATGAGCCACCGGTCCAAACTGAAGAGTAGGCCTTTTACTCTGCTCGAAATTGTCATTGTTCTAGTACTCATTGGAGTGATGGCAGTCTTTGGCACTCGGTCGCTCTCTGATTTGCTAGTTCAGCACCGTCGCCTCGCTGAAGTGGACGAGCTTCAAAATTTCATCCAAGAGCTCCAAATAGAGGCGCTAGCTCTTCAGTCTGACCTGGAGCTATTCTTTATTAAGGATAAGGACAAACTGCAAGTCAGCAGCAAGACATCAGAGAAGATCCTGCATAGCCGCACTGTTGTTCTCAAAGGAGTACGCGAGCTTAAATTCCAGGATCGAATAAGACCCAATGTCGCTTTGCAGATCTTTTCGACAGGACGCATTGAACCACAGGGACTTTTTGAGATCGAAAGGGATCTGGGAACCGTTTTTATAGATGTCCGTCAGCCGCTCCTAGTGAAAATTTCCAGCACGCGTCCTGTACTAATTGCTGAGGTAATTCCAGATAAACCCAAGAAAAAAGAGGTTGTATGCAAATCGTAAGTCCAGCTTTTGAAAACGGCGCTCCAATTCCGTCTGTTTATACTTGTGATGGCAAAGATATCAATCCCCCTCTAGAAATAAAAGGTGTACCAGATGGCGCCAAGTCGCTTGTCCTTATTATGGATGATCCCGATGTACCTTCTTTTGTCCGAAAAGATCAAATGTGGGTTCACTGGGTGATTTATGATATGCCTCCAGAGACTCGCATCTTAAAAGAAAACACCACGCCTCCAGGCATCCAAGGAACCGGTACTGGAAATGAGCAACATTACCAAGGCCCCTGCCCCCCTGATCGCGAGCACCGATATTTCTTTAAACTCTATGCGCTGAAGGGGCTTCTTAAGTTAAAGCCCGGAGCAACAAAGGAACAAGTGGAAGCGGCAATGGAAGGCCAAGTAGTGGAAAAAACAGAACTTATGGGCCGATACGTCCGCAAGAATAAGTAATTTCATTCTATTGAAGTGCAGCTTACAATTTGGGGCCTAAAAGGTAGGAGTTATCATGGTCCATCCCGTTCAACCAGCCGCCTCTGACTCTTCCATTCCATTTCAACCTACTACTGTAAATCCGCTTTACAAAGATCAATTTGGTATGAGTACTCTGACACAAGGGTTCACATCCAGAAAATCGATCATTGTCTTAGGATTTTTAGCGGTGGCAGCGGTTCTAATCATTTTTTTGAGAAAGTTATTTTCTACTGAGCCTAACCCAAATGAAATTGATGCTTGGGTGGAGCAAAATTGCAACGATTTGACCGCAGACGGCCAGTTTAGAGTGGCAAGGATTATTCAGTCGGTGAGTTTAAAAATACAAAATATGGCAAAGCCCGACGTTGAGAAAATTGTTTATAGCATCCTTGATACTAAAGTTGATTTATATACATACTTAAGAACACGTGATGAGGAAAAGAAAGTCACAGATTGCATTTTACGGTATTTTAGAGATAAAAATCAGGAAATTCAAACATGGCTCCTTCGTACATATAAGGAAGTATCTGAAGAAGTCTTAGTCCAGGTGGTTCAGCGAGTAAATGAAATCGAAAGACTTCCTGAATACTCACGAGATTCTAAGGCTCTTATACGTAAACTGCGCCTCGGAAGCTTCATAAAACCTGACCCCGTACAATCAAAGGCTCTATCCTATTTAACACAATCAAAAGCTCGGTCCTATTTAAAATCCAAATATAAAAGCTCTGTGAAAATTGAACTATTCGTAGAATATTGATATTAAACAGGTATTATTATTTATTTTAAGTCTTTGATGTACAGCAGATAATGACAAATTAAAGAAAGATTTACCTGGTTACGTTGACAAATAATTTCTTTAATCCTTATGGTGCGAATTAGATTAGGGTGGGAACTC
>CAZFXE010000014.1:0-19691 GCA_964522945.1 uncultured bacterium | reverse complement strand
GACCCCATGGTTCGTAGCCATGTACTCTATCCAACTGAGCTACCGGTGCAATAAACTTTTATAGGCTACTGACCTGGGGAATATTTTCGAGGAGTGCCAGATTTTGAGCAAGCTTTACTTTCCGGGGGAAAGCAGATAAGCTATTGTGCTATGTAGTCCTGCAGCCATCCCCGAAGTGTAGAAAATATTATGAAAAAATTCCTCTATGTCTTTTTAGGCATTTCAGTTTTGTCCATGGCCGTTTATTTCTTAATCCCCTCTCCTAAACTCTCTAAAGATTACTGCGCCTTTTGCGATCCGAAAGTCATCGCAGCCCAGAAATTCTATGAAGACGATGCCATTATCGCACTCTATACCCACAAGCCCGTTGTACCAGGCCACTGCTTGATCATTCCCAAAAGGCATGCAGAACGATTTGAACAGCTCACTGACCAAGAAGCCGCCTCGATCAGCAGCATTATTAAAAAAGTCGATCAAGCTTCTATCAAGGTTTTCAATCGAGCCTCCTACCTCTTAATGCAAAAAAACGGCGTTGAAGCCGGACAGACAGTCCCTCATGTCCATTTTCATTATTTTCCAAGGCAAGCTGGGGATAATTCCTCCGTCAAATTCATGGCCCAGATGTTGATTTCTGTTTTAAAAAAGCCACTTGCTCCTACAGAAATAAAAGAAATCTGTGAAAAGATGAAAGAAGCAATGTAGTTCTAGGGCATATACAGAGATCAGTAGGCTTCTCACAGGCAACTGTTCAAAACCCTATCGACAATTCTTCATTTTATTCTTTTTATGGCACCGTTGATCCACTCACGGATCCAGCAACCGGCATCAATGCTCTGGGTAAACCGTTTAACAGAATCATTTGCTTACCTCTCACCTTTTTCCAAAATCGTTGCACACTCTGGATGGTCCTTGGCCGTCTGGAATACTTAAGCGTCCTCGTCCTTCTTGTCACAGGGTTCTGGCGAAAAAAATAATCTAAAAATTCTGAAATTGGGTATTCTCTCCCAGCTTAAAACCTTGGAGACCTTCATGTACACCTTGCGACTCCTCATTATTATTTTAGGAATCACCCGTATGTCTTTTGCAGAGACGGCTTTCAGATCGGGCCAGAACTCTTTACCAAAGGTCCTTGTTCTCATCATCGCCAACGACGATAAAGACTATTACCTTGAGGAACAAAAAATCTGGAGATCGTATATGCATCTTGACCAAGAGCACGTCGAGGCGTATTTCATCAAAGGGTCCCCTGAACTCGAGCAGCCTTATCTCATTGTTGGAGATGAAATATGGTCTAAGACACAAGAAAATTATACCCCTGGAATCATCAACAAAACCATCTTGTCGATGGAAGCCATGTTGCCTAGACTCGACGAGTTCGACTATGTTTTGAGAACAAATCTCTCATCATTCTACTATTTTCCAAAGTTGTTAGGTTTTCTAAAAACTCTCCCCTCAACTCAGTGTTACTCTGCCGCAATTGGTCAACTACATGGAAAGTTTGGAAGCGGCGCAGGGTTTATCCTTTCCACCGATTTGGTCAAAATGCTCATCGATAACAAAGAGAAGCTATTAGACAATACCAGCTTTCCAGACGATGTTGTCATCGGCCATTTTTTGATTCAGGGCAAGATCCCCCTCATCCCAGCCAAACGATTGGATTTTCCTTCTCGCAAAGCGTTCATTAAGCACCGAAATAAAAAACTTTCTAAGCATTTCCATTTTCGATTGAAACATGAAGATGAGAATCTACGAAGCACTGAAGAAATCTATCTGCAAACAATTTTTAGAGAAATGTTCTATGGGGTCAACTAAATTGACTTCTCTTTGCTTGTTTTTGGCAAATTTTGCAGATATCATTGAGAGAAAATAGGGAGCTTTGTGATCTGGGAAAAGCAGTGGGAACTTTTTGCTCCCAATTTTAAGGACGGCAAAGCCCACATCGATCTAACTCCCTATGGGTGTGCCCAAACCCTTCAACTTTATCCAGGGCCTGGATTTGGCGATCTGTCCCATCCGACAACACGGATTGTTTTGAAACTGATGCAGCCATATGTCAAAGATCAGGCTGTCCTTGATATCGGATGCGGAAGCGGAATTTTATCACTCGCTGCCGCAGCCATGGGAGCTTCTCAAGTCGATGGCTATGATATCGATCCTGAAGCTGTCGAACATGCGAAAAAAAATTCAACCTTAAGTTGTTTTCAAAAAAACATCCATTTTGCGCTAAAGCCTCCGGTAAAAATTCCTTCTGTTCTTCTGATGAATATGATCAGCTCTGAACAAGCACAGGCTTGGAGTCTGATTGAAAACCGCATTCCACCTTCTGCCATCTTGATCACCTCTGGCATTTTAGAAGAAAATGCAAATGAATATCTGGAGTGGCGCACAAGACAAGGCTGGAAAATGGAAAAGAAATTAACTGAAAAAGATTGGACTGGATTCGTGTTCTCACAATGAAATAGGGGCTCGATGAGCCCCTATTTGAGATCTACATCATATCGTCCATGCCCATGCCACCCATACCGCCCATTCCTCCCATGCCGTCCATTGAAGGAGCAGGAGTTTTTTTAGGCTGAGGTTTATCGGTGATCATGGCTGCAACTGTCAGTAAAATACCGGAAACAGACGCAGCATTGATGAACGCGCTTTTGGTGACTTTGACTGGATCGACAACGCCGTCTTTGCTTAAGTCCGCAAATTCTCCTGTCAGTCCGTTAAAGCCCCAAGCTCCTTGTCTCTCGTAGATTTTTTCAGCAATGAGATTGCCTTGCTGCCCGCAGTTGTTGGCAATAGCAATTGCAGGAGCAAAAGCAGCTTTCCGAACAACTTCAACACCAATCTGTTCATCGCCTGGAAGAACAAAAGCTTCAAGAGCTTTCACCGCACGGAGAAGTGCGACGCCGCCGCCAGGAACAATTCCTTCTGCGACTGCAGCGCGCGTTGCATGGAGCGCATCATCGACGCGGGCTTTTTTCTCTTTGAGCTCGGTCTCTGTGGCAGCGCCGACATTAATGACGGCGACTCCGCCAGCGAGCTTGGCAAGTCTTTCTTCGAGCTTTTCAATATCATAGTCTGAAGTCGATGCAGCGATCTCTCCACGGACTTCTTGGATCCGTTTTTCGATCTCTTTTGCATCGCCAGCGCCATCGATAATTGTGGTGGTCTCTTTCGCAATCTTAATTTTTTTTGCACGTCCCAACATCGAAAGTTCAATGTCCTCTAAAGATAGGCCGACTTCAGAAGAGATAACTGTTGCACCGGTGAGGGTGGCGATATCTTGTAACACTGCTTTACGCCTGTCTCCAAAAGCTGGGGCTTTGACCGCACAGAGGGGAAGGCCAGCTTTGATCTTATTGACGACGAGTGTTGCTAGAGCTTCTCCATCGATCTCATCAGCAATGATGAGTAGAGGCTTTTGAGCTTTTTCCATGAACTTTTCAAGGAAAGGAACAATGTCTTTGATCGAAGATATTCTTTGATCGGTGATCAAGATCCACGCATTATCAAGCTCTGCTGTCATCTTGTCGGGATTGGTGATGAAGTAGGGAGAGAGATATCCTTTGTCGAATTGCATTCCCTCCACGACATCCAATGTGGTGTCGATGCCTTTAGCTTCAGCGATCGTGATTGTGCCGTCTTTACCGACTTTTTCCATTGCTTCTGCAATAATATTTCCAATTTCAGGATCGTTGTTGGCAGAAATGGTTGCGATTTGCTTGATCTCTTCCGGTTTGCTGATCTTGATGGCAATCTCATCGAGAGCTTTGCAAATTTCAGCAGTTGCTTTATCAATGCCGCGTTTAACACTGACGGGATTTGCTCCAGCAATCACGCTTTTGAGACCTTCAGTGTAGATCGCTTCCGCAAGGACGATTGCCGTTGTCGTGCCATCGCCGGCGACATCGGAAGTTTTTGAAGAGGCCTCTTTGACGAGCTGAGCGCCCATGTTTTCGAATTTGTTTTTCAAAGCGATCTCTTTAGCGACTGTTACGCCATCTTTTGTCGAAAGGGGAGATCCATAGCCTCGGTTGATGACGACATTGCGGCCTTTGGGGCCTAGTGTCACAATCACAGCTTTAGCGAGAGTTTTAACACCTTTCAAGACCGATTTAAGAGCTTCTTGGTTAAATTGCAGCATTTTTGACATAAGTTTTCCTATACAAGTACGCCGAGAATTTCTTCTTCGGCCATGATTAAATATTCTGTCGTCACATCATCGCTTTTCACTTGCGTGCCGGCATAGGCAGAGAATAAAACTTTATCGCCGACATTGACGTGCATTGGAAGCACTTTTCCATCTTCATCCGTTTTTCCAGGGCCTACTGCAACGACTTCTCCGATCTTCGGTTTTTCTTTTGCAGAGTCCGGAAGCAAAATGCCTCCCTTGGTCGTTTTAGCCTCAGCACGTTTAATCAACACACGATTTCCAAGAGGTTTCATCATACATTTCTCCAGTTAGGCAATGGTTAGTAAGGGTGCATCATATGCCACTTTTTTAAAAGAGTCAACGCGTCAAAAATAAGATTTTTAAAAAAAATATTTGTCATAAGATCTAATTTTGTTATGAGAAGGTAATTAACCCGCGCCTCAAAAAGATGACAAGTTGCGCTGGCGAGGCAAAGCCAAAACAAAGCGCAAGCGGTCTGAATGAGGAACCCATAGTAAAACTATGGGTGACGAGGAAAGATTGATTTGGCAAAGCCGCTAGCCCGCAAATTGTCATCTTTTTGAGGTGCGGGTTAATAAACACCAAAAGAGAATCTCTAAATGAGCAGAATGTCTCCACCTTCGCCCTACTTGCAAGATGCCGTCGAAATTTTAGACTCCGCCAAAGGCAAAATTCTCACAATCGGCCAGCGACAAAAACTTGCTGTTGAACTTGCAGCGCTCATGCTCAACGAAGCAAATAAAATCCAAACCCGGTCGGAAAAAAGAAAGCAGGCGGAACTTGCCCGGATGATGAAAGATCCGCGTGGAAAAGCGTTTACCACAACAATGACCGATCAATGTTTCCGGAGTAAAAAATCGGGACGGGTCGCCCATCAAATGATCTACCTGCTTAATCAGTTCGGTATTCCTCGCTATCTGGATTTTTCAAAAAGACTGTCGCTAGCTGCATTTCAATTGCTTGGAAGAGCTTTTTCACCGATTTTTGTTCCAATGGCAACTTGGACACTCCGCCGCCAGACAAAAACCGTGATCCTTCCTGGAGAGAAACACGCTCTTTCCAAACATATGCACAAGCGTCGAAAAGAAGGCGTCAGGCTTAATCTCAATCATTTGGGAGAAGCCATCCTCGGAGAAGACGAAGCTCTCCAGCGTTTAAATGTCTATCTTCACGATCTTGCCGAAAATGATATTGAATACGTCTCAGTCAAAATCTCGACGATTTTTTCTCAGATCAACATGCTCGGATGGGAAAAAACCATCGATGTGCTGGCTGACCGTTTAAGACAACTTTACCGTGTGGCAAAAGCAAATACCTTCGTCCGAGCAGACGGCACAAGGTCTCCGAAATTTGTCAATCTCGACATGGAAGAATACCGGGATTTAAAACTCACCGTTGAACTTTTTAAAAAAGTGCTCGATGAACCGGAGTTCAAAGAATTTTCCGCTGGGATCGTTCTGCAAGCTTATCTACCCGATGCCCACGAGATCCAAAAAGAGCTTACTCTTTGGGCGATGGAACGGGTCAAACATAAGGGCGCGCCGATCAAAATCCGGATTGTCAAAGGCGCCAACTTATCCATGGAGCAATTCGAAGCATCGGTGCGCGGTTGGCCGCAAACACCCTATACCGATAAAATCTCCGTCGATGCTAATTACAAACGGATGGTCACCTACGGATGTCTTCCTGAACACGCCAAAGCCGTACATATCGGAGTTGCCAGCCATAACCTCTTCGATATCGCCTACGCACTCTTGCTTCGTGCAGAATATAACGTTGAAAAAGAGGTCTCTTTTGAAATGCTGGAAGGGATGGCTGACCATATCCGGCGCGTTGTGCAAAAACTTGCTAAAGATATTCTGCTTTACTGTCCTGTGGCGACGAAAAAAGATTTTCAAAGCGCTGTTGCCTACTTGATACGCAGGCTAGATGAAAACACCGGACCTGAAAATTTCCTCAGACATACATTTGGATTAAAACCAGGAACTCCAGAGTGGAAAACCCAAGTCAAACGGTTTGCAGAGGCTTGCGACGAGATCACTCATACACCAATCGGCCCGCGCCGCCATCAAAATCGATTAGAAACTCCTCAAGGGTATGATACACAAGGTCCGTTTGAAAATGAGTCGGATACAGATTTTGCCCTCCCGGAGAATCGAGTCTGGGTCGATCAAATCATCAACGCGTGGAAAAAGAAGAAAATCGAATCGATTCCCTGCGTGATCGGAGGACAAGAGTTTCGTGAATCTAAACCGCGCGGCGAAGGCGATGACCCTTCCAAACCACGAGAATTTTTATACACCTATTCACTCGCTGGCTGGGCACAAGTTGATGAAGCTCTTAAAATTGCTAAATCGTATGAAGCTAAATGGGCAGCAACATCTGTTGATAGCCGCTGCGACCTTCTAGCAAAAGCTGCACAAAAACTCCGCGAACGGCGTGGAGATCTCATCGGAGTCATGATGGCCGATGGAGGAAAAACTCCCTATGAGTCTGATCCTGAAATTTCTGAAGCAATAGATTTTGCCGAGTACTACCGACGCAGCGCCATCAAGATGGATGCCTGCAAAGACCTTCAGTGGACACCCAAAGGAACTTATCTGGTTGCTCCGCCATGGAACTTTCCTGTCTCCATTCCAGCAGGAGGAATTTTAGGAGCTCTCGCCATTGGAAACTGCGTGATTTTTAAACCAGCCCCAGAAGCCGTCCTCTCAGGATGGATCCTCGTGAATGCTCTGTGGGATGCCGGCATACCGAAAGAAGCTTTGCAGTTCATCAACTGCGAAGACGATCCCGTTGGCAGCAAGCTCATTAAAGATCCCCGCCTGAATGGCGTGATTCTCACTGGAGCGACTTCAACAGCTCGTCTTTTCATGACAATGCGGCCCGATCTAGATCTTTCTGCAGAGACCGGCGGGAAAAACGCGATGATCATCACCTCGCTTTCTGATCGCGATCTTGCGATCAAAGATCTCGTTCAATCAGCTTTTGGACATTCCGGACAAAAATGCAGCGCTGCAAGTTTGGCGATTTTAGAAGCCGAAGTTTATGACGATCCTCATTTCCGTCAGCAGCTCAAAGATGCCGTCATGAGTTTAAAAGTCGGCTCAGCATGGGACCTATCCTCGAAGGTCATCCCAATCATTCGGGAGCCTGGCAAAGAACTCCTGCGAGGGCTCACCACCTTAGAAGATGACGAAGAATGGCTGGTTAAGCCTCATCAAGATCATTCGAACCCCAACCTCTGGTCTCCCGGTGTAAAATGGGGAGTTAAAGAGGGAAGTTTCATGCACCACACCGAACTTTTTGGCCCTGTTCTAGCTGTCATGCGGGCAAAAAATCTCGAACATGCGATCCAAATCGCCAATGAAACTCCTTATGGACTGACTTCAGGGCTGCAAAGTTTAGATCCCCGCGAGCAGAAATTTTGGATTTCGAAAATTGAAGCCGGCAATCTTTATATCAACCGAACCGTCACCGGAGCGATCGTGCGCCGTCAGCCGTTTGGCGGATGTAAAGCTAGCAGCTTTGGCCATGGCGCAAAAGCCGGCGGACCTAACTATGTCCATCAGTTTGCCCATCCAACTGAAGTCAACCCTCCCAAAGAAAAAGCTCCTGTCTCCGCAGCTGTTGAAAACATGACCAAGATTCTGGAAAAACTCCCGCTTTCTACCGAAGAGCTCGGCATTTGGTATGCGAGCATCTCCAACTATGCTTTCTGGGGACACCGGTTTAAACATGACCACGATCCGAGCCGGATTCTGGGACAAGACAACCTCTTCCAATACCGGTCTTACATGGGCATTTGCCTCCGCATCCAGCCCACCGATGAACCTCTCGACATCCTCCGTGCTTTAGCTGCTGCGCTTACATGCGAAACTCCTATCCAAGTCAGCTATATAAAAGGGAAAACACCTCTCGTTGTTTCTGACCAGTGGAAGCATCTACTCCCTCTTTTCCGGATCGTTGAAGAATCGGAAGACCATTTCTTACAGCGTGTTCAAGCAGGAGCCTTCAAGCGGATCCGCCTGCTATCTCCTCCAAGTGCTGCTTTACAACAAGCCGCCTCGGAGTCGTTCTGCCATCTCGATTCCGCCCCTGTCCTTTCTAACGGCCGCTTTGAACTGCTCCATTACCTCCGTGAAGTCGCTATCAGTTCCGATTATCACCGGTATGGCAATCTCGGTGTCCGTGAAGGGGAAGTCCGAAAACCTATTCTTTAAAGCTTATGGAGAGCTCAACCGGAAGACGTTATTCAGTTGTTCGGAAAAAGCGAACAACTGAAATTAGAGTTCAGCGAAGAGGAAAAATACCTCACTGATGCCGCAAATTGCATGGATATGCTATTTCCATGTCGCATAAAGTCTTTATTATATCTCTGATGGGAAGCCCAGCAACCTAACCCTGAAGTTCAAAATTTCATGCCGATTGCAGTATATGATCTCGAATTTTTTGACCCTAAAAGGTATCCTCTTGAACAAATGTCCGCTGATTTAAATCCAGATCAACTTGCCGCAGTCCATCATTTGGAAGGGCCTGCCCTGATCATTGCCGGAGCAGGTTCAGGGAAAACACGCGTCGTGACCTTCCGGATCGCTCATCTCATGAGCGTCGGCATCCCCTCCGATGAAATCCTAGCAGTGACCTTCACTAATAAAGCCGCTGAAGAGATGCGTCACCGCGTAGAAAAACTCGCCAAAAACTATGTCCTCTCCTGCACCTTCCACAGTCTTGGCGCAAGAATCCTCCGGCAATCGATCCACAACCTCGGCTACAACAACGACTTCACGATCTACGATGAAGAAGACAGCGATAAACTCCTCAAAGAATGCCTGACAGCACTCAATATCCAGCAAGAAAAAGGATTTCAAAAAACAACACGGATGCAGATCTCTTCAGCCAAAAATAGCCTGATGACCCCAGAGGCCATCATGAAAGAAGACGGCACCCTGGGAACGATCTATCAGCTCTATCAGACCAAACTCAAAAGCTATCAAGCCGTCGATTTCGATGATCTGCTCTATCTTCCTATCCAGCTTTTTCAAGCGCACCCGGAAGTCTTAGCGATGTATCAGAAACGGTGGTCGTTTATTTTGATCGATGAATACCAAGACACCAATGCAGCGCAGCATACCCTCGCAAAGCTTCTTGCCGCCAACCACCAAAATGTCTTTGCCGTCGGTGATCCTGACCAGTCGATTTACTCTTGGCGGGGCGCTAACATCGATAATATTTTGAATTTTGAAAAAGATTTTCCCGGCGCTCGGATCATCACTCTGGAGCAAAACTATAGAAGCCGTTCGAACATCCTCAATGCTGCTAACGGACTGATCCACCACAATATTTCCCGTTATGAAAAAAATCTCTGGAGCGCGCTTGGCCCTGGCGAAAAGATCGGTCTTTACATTGCAGAAAATGACCATGGAGAAGCAGAGTTTGTCGCTCGAAAAATCCTCAAGCACCACGACGACTTCAATCTCAATGACTGCGTCATTTTCTATCGCACTAACTTCCAATCCCGCATTTTTGAAGATATGCTTTTAAAGCTCCGGATCCCTTACACCATCATAGGAGGACTTTCCTTCTATCAACGCCGAGAGATCAAAGACATCCTTTGCCTGCTCCGGATCGTCCTTGCCGGCGCTGACTTCATTGCTTTTTCCCGTACGATCAATCTTCCCAAAAGAGGCCTCGGTGAAGCAGCTCTTGATAAACTCCGCGAAGGCGCCTCTGAGGCTTCTTTGACAATTTTTGATTATTGCCAGGCTATTACTGACAGAAAAATCCCTGTAAAACTCAGCGCCCGCCAGTTCGAGGGAATCGCCCATTACGTGAATACGATTTTAGCGCTCCGTGAGATGACCCAGCAGCGAATTTCTCTTAGTACTTTAGTCTCGGAAGCAATCGAAAGATCCCGCTACAATGATTATCTCAAAGAAGATCCAGAATCGTATGAAGACCGAAAGGAAAACTTAGCCGAGCTTGTCTCTAAAGCCGCTGAGTGGGAGCAAGAAAATCCTCAAGGTACACTTTCAAACTTCCTAGAAGAGCTCTCTCTAAAGACAAACACTGAGGAACCAGTCTCAGAATCTGTCAAAATGATGACATTCCACAATGGAAAAGGACTTGAATTTTCCGTCGTCTTCTTAGTTGGGATGGAAGAAGACCTTTTCCCCCACGTCAACTCCAAGGAAAGCGAAGACGCTATTCAAGAAGAAAGACGGCTCTGCTACGTCGGGATGACACGGGCAAAAGAATATCTCTATCTGACATCGGCAAAATTCCGATTTTTATGGGGAGGCGCTCGGCTCATGCGGCCCAGCCGGTTTCTCAATGAGATCCCCCCTGAATATATTCAGCAGCTCAATACTAGACCTGTTCAGATCGAAGGCGAAGCTCGTGAAGATTTTTCTACTGGAGACACGGTACATCATCGGGATTTTGGAGTCGGAGTTGTGCAGAAATGTTATGAAACATCGTTAGGAGCGACGTACGATGTTTTCTTCCCCCAAAGCGGAGAAACTAGAAGTCTTGTCGCCAAGTACGCAAAGCTTCTCAAAAGTTCTGACGACCTGGCCTACTGACAAGTTCCAGTACCAATACTTATCTCTCCAGCGCATTCCTTTTAAGTTCGGCAGCCATCCTTGCGGAAGGCAAAATTCTCCAGGGGCAAATGCGGGCCTCCAGAAATGGGCCGTTCTTTCATTTTTAAATAGAGAGACAGTAGGCACTCCTAGACAAGAAGCTAGGTGTCCAATTCCGGAATCATTGCCGATCATATAGCCGGATTCAGAGACAAAACGGGCCATCTCATCGAGATTGGCAAAAACGGGAGCTTCCGGCCAATCGACTCGTTCTGCAGGAGAAACAATAAACACCGGCTCGAATCCTTGTTTGCTCAGTTTTTCAGCCAGTTTTAGAAACTTTGAACGAGGCCAATTTTTCCCTGGCCGGGAACTCGTCGGATGGAGCACAACTCTTTTCATATAACGGCGCGGCTTTACGCCATTAGGGAGAGCGATTCCATTGCTTTTAACAGCTCCCTCGATACCGAGAATTATCCGGCTAAAATTTACCAAATTGTCTGCAAAGGTCAGATTTCCATCAAACTGCCCCTCTTCCCAATAAGGATAATCGGTATTTGGGGTTGCAATGGGATTGAGCACCGTTGTCTTGTCTCTGTATTTTGCCAAGCACGTTTCCAGTACTTTCATCATCCATTCAGACTTTTCATAAAAAATAAAAAACCGGTCGAATTCTTCGAATTTAGGAGGAAATGGACGGATAGGCAGATGGGGGAACCAGTTTTGCAAATGCGACATAAACGGATGAAATGTAACGACTTCATTTCCTTGTAACGCGAGATTATGCGACAAGATTGCTGTCAGAAGACAGTCTCCCAAGCCAGCACAACTAAAAATTGCAATTTTCATAACCATTTACTAATAAATATTCATACTATACTAAACAAATTAAGTATTAAATGAAAATTAAAACACATTTAGACCTAAAATTTAAAACTCAGCAAGCCTTGGTCCTGACCATGGCCATGCAGCAAGCTCTCTACGTGCTTCAACTCCCTATTACAGACCTCGTCCAATGGGTTCAGCTCCAGATCGAACAAAACCCCCTATTACAGTTTGACGAGACCCCTCTAGAAGACCATCCTAGCGAATTAGACTTTGACACTCAAGGATTTGAAGTTCTCGACCATCTCGATGAGACCTTCGTCCAAGGCCTATTTCCCGACGAAGCTGTTGAAGAAACCACCTCTCTGGAAAATCTCGTCCATGCCTCAGTCTCCCTCCATGACCATTTAATGGAGCAAGCCAGGTGTGCATTTGACGATCGCCAGCAGCTAGCCCATGCGGAACAGATCATCGGCAACCTAGATGAAAAAGGATTTTTAGGAGATTGCGAAGCTGATCCCCAAATCCTCAAAATTATCCAAACCTTTGATCCTCCAGGGATTGCAGCACGCAATCTCCAAGAGTCCCTCCAGATCCAACTCCAGTTCCAGAAAAAAGAAGATTCCCTGGCTTATTTTCTCATCTCGAACCATTTCGATGATCTTCTCCGCTGCCGCCTCTCGTATTTAGCAAAAAAACTACGCATGACAGTCTCCGGTATCCAGGCTTCTCTACAGAAAGACATCTCTTCGTTAGACTTCCATCCAGCAAGCCGGTTTCAAACTACCTCTTCCGCCGTCGTCATCCCTGACATCATAATCGAACAAATCGATAGCGGATTTCAGATCAAGATCAATGAATCTCCGCTGCCGCGCTTTACTCTCTCTCCTCCCTCGATGGCTACTCTCAATAGCCATTACACCGAAGGCAAGTGGATGGAGAAAATTTTATCCAGGCGCAGGGAAATTCTCACGAAAATCGTCCAATATCTCCTAGCTAAACATAGCGGATTTTTTGCAGGGACCACTCAGAACCTAGGGCCTCTCTCGATGCAGGAAATTGCCAACGAACTACAGCTCCATGAATCGACAGTAGCCCGCGCTGTCAAAGACAAATATGTTTCGTGTCCCAGGGGAATTTTCAGCCTCCGGTACTTTTTTCCTCATACCTCTGCAAAACACCTAGATGGAACGGCAATTTCCCATGTCGACTCCAAGCAGCTACTTCTCCAGCTTGTTCTCCATGAAGATAAGAAAGAACCCCTTTCCGACAATGCCCTTGCCAGTGCCATGTCAAAAGCCGGAATCCCATGCGCTAGGCGCACCGTCGCTAAGTACCGGAAAGTCCTGAATATCCCTCCTGCCTCACATCGCAGAAAAGAATCTTTCTGACTCGGAATAAAACCGTAGAGTCTTTTTCTAAATAAGCTTGAATCTCTTCTTCCGTCATCAAAGCAAATTGCTTCATCTCTCGATCTGTCAGGGTCAGAACAACCGGAAGAGAAAGCTTCCGGCAGCATCTTTTGAAGATCCATTGCCGGTAGCTTAAGCCACCTAAGCCAAGCACAATTATCAAAATCGGAACTACTGGCCAAAAGACACCCATTGCAACGCCAACCATCAACACAATAGGCTCCCACGTGCGGCTAAACAGTGGCCCAAAAAACCGTTTCCACGCTTGGGGAGCCGTGGAATAGGCCAGCATTTCTTCAAAAAGCGGCTCTTCAAACCGCATTCGTGCTGCGTGAATGGCTTCATGCGAGAGCACTTCGGACCGTTTGTAACCTAAAAAAGATCCTTTTTCAAAACTCTTCCTCAGTTGAATGGAAGGAAGATCCGCTTGTGAAATCCACGTAGCAGCGCCTTCCCACCAAGCGATTTTGTGATTTGAATATGTGATCGGAACCCAATCGATTTTAAAGGGAAGAGCGACATCATCCCATTCAGGATGTGCTAGAGGTTTGGCTTGTTGAGCGCGGGAGAGAAAAGCCTCTTCTGACTCTTCAGGGCCTGGGATCAGGCCCCGATGGAAATACTCAAGAAGAGTGTTATCTTCGATCACGCAGCGGTTCTAGTCTTCTTACGATATTTCATGAAAAGAAGGGTGAAGCCAACAATGTTGAGAAGTGAAAAGACGCCGAAGAACAGCATGATCTTATTTGTCTTTTTCGTGATTTTCACAAGCCTTTCACGGACAAGCTTTTCAAAGTCCGTCTCATTTTCAAACCAAGTCCCTTGGTAGAGATGGCGGGAGAAAATGGCTTGTTTGTCATCTTTGGCATTAAAATAGTACGTTGGAAGCGCGATGTCGCGGTTTCCTTCTTTATTGGCAATCAGCTTAAAAGATTCTCCCAACGTAATGAATGTACGATGTGTGACGCGGTTGATCACAGAATCTCTGTCTTTGCCAGGATATTCGTTTTCAATCCTGTCCCAATTTTCGGAGAGCCAATCCATGCACCGTTTCAAAATCGGATGGCCAGGTCTTGAACCGATGATATTGTTGGTCGGAAGCACAGAAGAGCTAAGAGATGTCTTGTAAGGCAGCTCCATCCCGCAGAAGAAATCAAATCCTTTGTTGAGCGATTCAAACGATTGAATGCATTTTACATCATGGTCGACATAGACTCCGCCGTGTTGATACAAGATCTCGTATCTCAAGACATCCGACTTCTCGCCGTAGTTATCTGATTTTTTATAACAGTCGTAGAGCTTGATGAACTGGAGGTCTTGAATGCGAGCCAGCTGCATCTGTTTGTGAGGAAGCGGTCTTTCGCGGTCTGTCCAAAACTTAAATGTCCAATCAGGATGCTTAGCGATCCAGCTGCGGACATTCTCAACGGAGTCCCGAGGAAACGGTTTAGGTCCAACCCAAACGAAATGGACGACTTTCGGAACGCGGAACATCGTCGATTTCATATTTAAGAACGGAATATTTTGCTCATAGACCATTTTGAAAAAATTTAAGTTTTCAAAATCTTCGCGGGTTTGCACATACTGCCAAGCAGGATTGTCTCGTCCCATCAAAGTTTCAAAATCTGTTTTATCTTTAGCTTCTTTTTTCTTACCGCATCCTGCAAGAAGTGGCACGAGAGCTAAAAGATAGATCCACTTTCTCAAAAATTTCATAGCAACCTCAGTTTCTTTATAAAGACTATCCCAAATGAGATTAGAAGCAAATTAAAAGATAAGAGAGCTCCCACGATGATTAATGTCTTTTGAAGCTTCTGGTCTAGCTTGGTCAAACTCTTTTGAGTCTTTTGTTCAAAATTAGCGCCTTTGCCCTCTTTTGCCCAGCTATTAGCAAAAAAATGTTGGGAATAAAGAGGCTTGATACCGGGCTTGGCAAAGAAATACGCTGCCGGCAGAACAATATCGGAATTTCCCGGAAGGTCGAGTTTTTTTCTGAGCGCAAGCGTCAGCGCTAGATACGTCCTTTCCATTACAATCTGTGTTTTAGAAAACCCATCCTTGCCAGGATATTTTAGAGCCAGCTCATCCCATCTCCGGTCAATCAAATCGATCACTTCTTTAACGACAGGGTGGCCAGGTCGCGATCCGATCACTCCGTTTCCAGCTGTGATGTTGAGCCCAGCAACAAGAGGGTGAGGAACTTCGAGTCCGCAATAAAAATCATAAGCCCCATGCATTCCATCAAAGGATTTAAGGCAGTTGGCATCGTGATCGACGTAGACTCCTCCTTGATGGAAAAGAATCTCAAATCTTAAGACATCGGATTTTTCTCCCCAATTCTCCGAGGACTCATAACATCTGCTAAGCAAAGGAAAAGGGTATTTCTTAATCAAAATCGTTTCCATGCCTTTACAAGGGACATCTCTTTGGCGGTCTGTCCAAAATTTAAACTGCCAGTCGGGATTTTTTGCCATCCATGTCCGGACATTTTCGACAGATTCTCCAGGAAATGAACGCGGCCCTAGCCAAATAAAATGAACAACCTTAGGGATTTTTGCACCCGACCGACGAGTCTCAAGTTCTACTTGCCTCTTGTAGAGCTGCTTGTAGCGCGTCAGCGCTTCGACGTCGACAGGCTGAGCCACATGCGTCCAATGTTTCGTGTTTTTCCCCATCAAAAGATCAAAATCCTCTTTCTCAACAGAAAAAAGCGAAGTACTGGATAAAACGAAGGCAAAAAGATATTTATTCATCACGCGGAACAAAAACAACCTCTTCATCGATATGCGGCGACCGATAATTCACGTGGAAGAAAGGACTAATGTCAATTTTAAGTCCTGCCTGGAGTTTTTCTAACAGCTCATGCACTGTCAGGCTTTTCATTTGCCTGTTTCCCCAAATGTTTGACTCATTGACCATGTTTAGAGGGACATTCACCACTTTTGCCTCATTAAAATAGAGACCCATTTTATTATAACGCGCTTTTAATGCCCATTGAGATTCCAAGAGATTAGGATTGTGATAATCATTTTTTTTCAAAACCTCCTCAATCTCTGATTTCTTATAGATAGACATATCGACGCTGCAGGGATATTTCCAATCGTACTCTCCCTGCTTGAACTGCCAAGCAAAAATTCCTTTGCCTATTTCCCAGGAAGGAGGAATTTTTTGATCTGCATTTCTCATATAGCAATAGTCGACATGGCTCCCCAGCCTGAGATAATACCCGTAGGCTCCGGTTTGTTCCAAAAGCTCAACACATTGATGGAGATCAACAGGTTTGTTCACAATCATGTCATCAACTGCAAATAAAACATACGCCGAAGGACTTTCAAACGTTGCTTTGAGAAATAACGGTTTGAAATCTTTAGCAGGTTCCTTTCCTTGCTGTAAGAATTTCACATCTTTGAATCTTTGCTGAACCTTGCCATACCCTTCCCGAAACTTCTCGGCTGAGCACCGGTAGATCACCAAAACTTGCCCTAGCCCTTTCACATATTTTTCTGTCGATTCTAAAAAAGCATAAAGCTGAAGAGGCCTGTCGAACGAAAAAATCACGAGATCGGGGTCTTTGTTTGTAACAACTGACTTCGACAACCCTTTCGCTGGTGCATACGGATGTCTTCTTGCCGCATCTGATTTAACTTTCCCGATGGCATGTGAGCCCGCTAGCTCCTTCAGCGAGATCATCATCCTTCCTTCATAAACATCTTCTAACTTTATCTGCTTGAAAAGTCCTGCGTAAAAGCTGACATCTCCAGAAGCTGTCATCCAGACTTTTGAATTCTGATAAGTCTTCTCCAATTTCTCCAACGCTGGCTCCTTTTCAGCAAGAACAACGATATCTTGATCCGCAGCCTGATGGATTTCTTGATAAAGCTTTTCAGGTGGCGTAGAGGCAGGAAACACAAGAATACGGCTCTCGACTTCTTGAAGCCAAAAAAGTCTCAAGATCACCATCAAAACAAACTTTTTCATTTACGACCTGTTTTTTGCTTACCGGATGCCACAAGCTTTTTTGGGTAATGCAATTGCCAGTCTTCTGGATAACAATAAGAAGGGTTCAAAACTCGAGTGGGAGGATGGTCGATCAAATAACGATTGAGATAGCTTTGGTCGTGCCAGCGGGAGATAAACTTCTTCTCGAGGTCGGCATCAACGCATTTTCTTGCATCTTTCACTAAATTCAAAAATTCACCTTTCATGCCCCCGTAAAGAGAACTTGAAAAGTATTGCTTGCCTTCATGGGGTCCGACATAAGCAGCAGAGATTTTTTTACTCTCATAGTCGCCTCTTTTCTTCACAAAAACAGGATGCTGTGCCGCAACCAGATTTGATAGTACCTCTTCACCGACAGGAGCCACAAAGACCAGATCTGCATCGACTGAAAAGAGATAGTCCATTTTTTCAAAAAGCTTTGCATGGTCGTCATACACCTGAAAACGCTTCAAAGTGACGTACGGCCACCCAAAATTCTCCTGTTTAACTTTGACCACATCTTTTGCCTCTTGGAGCTTTTCTCCATCTGTAAAGACAAAATAGGTCACATCGTGATTGAGACAGAAAAACTTTCGGCCAGACTCGATGAGCCCATCCGCTTTAGTCTCATACTCATCCATTGCTACGATGCAAACACCGATCTTAAGTCGCGCAGGCTCGACTTGTTTTTCTGTATTTGCAAGGAGGGAAGAACACAAAAAAATAACAAGGGTCAAGATTCGCCGCATAATGAATCCTAATTTACCTTCCAGGCTATACCCCTTAAGATTTTTTTTCTAGATGTTATTCTACACCTATTATAAATGCACCCTTGCGGGAAATTACCTTTTAATGATATGAACAAATAACTTATTGTTTTGAAAAAAATGAAAAAAGCACTAGTAATTGTCGAGTCTCCCGCCAAAATTAAAACCCTAAAAAAAATTTTAGGGCCTAATTATTCTGTCGAATCGTCTGTTGGGCATATCCGCGATCTGCCCAAAAAAGGATTCGGTATCGATATCAAAAACGATTTTGAGCCTGAATACGCCGTGCTCGAAGAAAAAAAAGAAGTCATTGCCAAACTCAAAAAAGCCGCTAAAGAAGCCGACATTGTCTACCTCTCCCCCGACCCTGACCGCGAAGGAGAAGCCATCGCCTGGCACATCCTGTCTATCCTTCCTCCTAAAACTAAGGCCAAGCGCGTTACCTTTAACTCAATTACCAAAGAAGCCGTCTTAGAAGCTCTAAAACATCCCCGCGATATCGATCAAGCCCTCGTCAACGCCCAACAGGCCCGCCGGATGCTCGACCGTATCGTCGGATATAAAATTTCTCCTATTCTCACACGTCGAGTGCAAGGAGGCCGCGATGGCGGACTCTCAGCAGGCCGCGTCCAATCCGTTGCTTTAAAGCTCGTCGTCGACCGCGAAATCGAAATCGAAGCATTCAAACCTGTTGAGTACTGGAACATCTTCTCTGACTTCTTGTCCAAGAAAGGCGAGCAGCCCTTCTCAGCCACCCTCTTCACCGTCAATGGCAAGAAAATCGAAAAAGAAGCCACCGATGGAAAAGATGTTTTCCTGATTCCGAATGAAAAAACCGCCGCCGACCTCGTTAAAAAACTCAAAAGCGCAACATTTAAAGTCGCCCAGGTTGAGAAAAAAGAGAAAAAAAGAAATCCTGTCGCTCCGTTCATCACTTCGACAATCCAACAAGAGGCCAGCCGCCATTACGGATTTTCTGCAACCCGTACCATGAACATCGCCCAAACCCTCTATGAAGGGGTTGAGCTTGGACAAGAAGGCGCTGAAGGTCTCATCACCTACATGCGTACCGACTCTGTCAGAATTGTTCCTGAAGTCATCGAAGCTGTCCGTCATCACATTGCAAAAAAATACGGCAAAGAATACGTCCCGGAAACTCCCCGCATCTATTCTACTAAAAAAAGCGCCCAAGATGCCCACGAAGCCATCCGCCCAACTAATCTCAGTTACACTCCTGAAAAAATCCAAAAATATCTCACGCCCGATCAATTCAAGCTCTATACCTTAATCTGGCGCCGCTTCGTTGCTTCGCAAATGAATCCTGCCGTTTACGACACGATCTCCTGCGACATAGAAACCAATAACGACTTGATGCTCCGAGCCACCGGCTCTGCGATCAAGTTTTCTGGATTCTTAGCCGTCTATGAGGAAAAACAAGACCGCGCTCCCGAAGGTGAGAAAAAAGATGAAGATCGACTCCTTCCCCCACTCACTGTTGGACAAACCCTCCAATCACTCAGCGTCACACCTGAACAGTCCTTCACCAAACCCCCTCCGCGCTACACTGAAGCTTCTCTTGTGAAAGAACTCGAAAGGCTCGGCATCGGCCGTCCTTCGACCTATGTCTCGATCATGCAGAAAATCCAAAGCCGTGATTACACCATCAAAGATAAAGGCGCCCTCAAACCAACCGAGCTTGGACGCGTCATTGCCAAAATGCTCGAAGACAATTTCAAGCTGATCATGGACGTGACCTTCACCGCGACCATGGAAGATGCCCTTGAGCAAGTCGCTGAAAATAAAATCCCATGGAAAGACCTCATCGCTGAATTCTGGAAAGAATTCATCCCGACAGTGGAAAATGCCGAAAAAGATGCCTTTGTTCCTAAACAACTCACAGACATCGTCTGTCCAAAATGCCAACACAAAGTTCAAAAGATCTGGTCGCGCAATAAAT
>CAZFXE010000013.1:0-20671 GCA_964522945.1 uncultured bacterium | reverse complement strand
TCTCAGAGCCGTTTGGAGTGATTCCAAGATTGTAGGGATGAATTTCTTGTCTGCATGGACTGCTACCTCTCCGAGGGCGCGTGCGGCAGCTGAGCGCACCGTCCACTTTTCATCTCTCAGAGCCGTTTGGAGTGATTCCAAGATTGTAGGGATGGATTTCTTGTCTGCATGGGCTGCTACCTCTCCGAGGGCGCGTGCGGCAGCTGAGCGCACATCACCGCTTCCCTCTCTCAGAGCCGTTTGGAGTGATTCCAAAATTGCAGGGATGGATTCCTTGTTTTCATGGACTGCTACCTTTCCGAGGGTATATGCGGCAGCTGAGCCCACACCCAATCTTCCATCTCTCAGAGCCACATAGAGCCAATTTAAATCTAACAAATCTTTTCTTTTAACAAATTTCTGTAACTTTTCCAAATACCAACTAGCCAGGCTTTCCCCACTCAGAACAGCTTTCCTAATAATGTGCTCAAACACCCGCCCAGACACAGTCACGAATCGGAACATACATTCCTTACTTTTTAAGACCTGATCTACAAAATCTGCAATCTTGTACTTCTCCCAAATGATCTTCTCTAACTCCTTACTTTGGCACTCCTCAAGACAGGCCAGAACCAACTCAACCTGGTAACAGCCAATAATGTCTACATGCCCACTGTAGAGCCATTCAAAAAACTTCTTCAGCTCCTCGATGTTGCTATCTGACCTCTCCCAAAGGCAGCCGGCGAGCATGCGCATGACCAGATGAAACTGTGGTTTATATCGATAATTTTGAACAAAAGAGCATTGCTCATTTTCGCTGAGAATGCTGATGTATTTGGCGATGCTATATTCTTGGTAAGTGAGATGAATAAAATACATCTCACCTTCCCTGCCGCATCCTTTGAGAAGGCCTGAGCCAATAAGATCTTCTTTATGGACGCCGTTGAATTTTTCATTCCTTAAAGCGTTTTCAATAAGTCCTTTAGAGATCATGAGTTGCTTGCTGTCTAGACCTTGTTTAGCGATTTCTCCGATAACTTTATATGGAGGTAGTTTTTTGAATTCAGAAAAAGGCCCTTTTAATTTGCGCTGATCCCAAAGAAATAGCTGCTCAGTAATTTTGGAGAACATTAGTGTGAGAGTGTTCGGAAATTCTTTCTCTCCCTGCTGCCAGAGGGCGCAGAGAATTTGGAGCTGGATGGGAATATGCGCAATGGCAAAAAGATTGCTACTCGCGCGAAGGTTCTGTATGAATAGCTGCAAGCCTTCACATTCGGTATGTAAGAAAAAATTCTTTGCGTAGGTTTCGATTTGCTCATCGGTAAACCCCATATTTTCCACGGATAGATTGAAACTATTTTGGATCTTGTTGGTGACTCCAGGTCTCGAGGTCAGCAGGCAGTGGGCTTCATTTTCTCGAAGACAGCACTCTAAAGCTTCTGTGAGCTCTGGGGAGGCTTCATCCCATCCGTCAAATAGGATAAGAATTTTTTCTGGATACTTTTGAAGCTCTTCCTGAATTTTTTCCGCATGCTGATCTTGGTAACATAGATAAGCAATGGCATGGCTGAGCCACTCATCCGGAACCTGAATCCCTACAAGAGGCTTTCTAGTAACCCATGCATTTAGCTCTCGCAATTTTAGATGGTAAACAGCAATAAATTTATCCTTAAAAAGCATATCCGATGCCCAATCATACGCGATCTTCTGGCAGAGGGTGCTTTTCCCAATGCCAGCTCTTCCCAAGAGCAAAACCTTCTTAACAGGCTTTCCATCTCTGTCGTCAAAGAGAGTTTTAATTTCGATGGGTTTTTCTACTTCCTGCAGACGCATGTAGATTTCGTGCAGGGAGTCTTTTTCGACGAGATGAGGATTGCGCTTCCGTAGCTCTTCTTCTTTTTTCTCTTGAGAGACATGAGATACAATAGAAAGCTGAGTGAAAAAGCTCTTAATGGGGAATGCTTTGTTAGTCAGAATGAGAGGAAGGGTCGCGAGGTTTGCTAGGTAGCTCTTTTTGAGCGGATTGTGCAGATTTTCTATTTCTTTCGCTTGTTTTTCCTCGAATTCAATAAAGCTCTTTTCTAGCCTGTATTGCAGACGGGCTCTTGACGACTTTGCAACAATTTGTTTTGCCTCCTCAGTGAGATTATCTAAGTTGCTAAAGCAGGGACGTAATTGATATTCGTACGGGGCAGAGCTCACATAAATTTCTTCTTTTTCTTTGAGGAAGCTGTATCTTATTTGGTTTCTTGCGAAACTTTTTAAAGCCAGATAGTTAATTTTAGAAAGACACTTGGTTACTTTAATGTATTCTTCTGTCAGGTCGGTCACAAAGACTCCAGCATCATCCGTATTGAAGGTGAGCGGGACTCCATCTGAAAATAACGTTTTAGCTAGATGATCTTCTACCGTAATGCCCAGAAGTTTTTCATTACTTGTGAGGCAGACTTCAATGCAGAGACCTTTGTCTATTATTTTTTTAGTATTTTGGTCTTTTATTTCACCGGTTGTTTTATAGAAGCAAGTGGCGTGACCCAACCGGGAAGGATTAGCATGATCAATAGCGACCTTTACTGCATCTTCCCTAACTGCTCCTCCTTTGGTTCGAGATAACTCCCCTGCATGTGGACTGCAGGGGATGTCGGGATACTTCGATTTAAGAAAACCTACCATTTTAAGTTGTGCATCCCTGTTTTCTATACTTATCTCGGCATGTTCTTTTCCAGAAATGACTACGCCTAGCATACGAGGATTTTCACTTTTAGATTCCCTTTCTGCTATCAGGAAGGAAAGTGTTAAATCAGCAAAAAATTCGTGTAATGACTGTTCCCTCCAAACGTCACCATTTAGGCGAACTACAACAGGGTTATGTAAAGAGAACAATGTGTTGTTGAATCCCTTCACTGCTAAAGCCGGTATCTCGACATCTGCTTCGTTGATATAGGCAATGTATTTGTCTATTTTTTCTTTAAGAAAATACTTCAAAAGAAAAAACTTTTTTTCCAATTCTTCTTCATATCCTTTACGTTTAAACGCATTATTTTCGGGGAAACCATTTTTATAGCATTCTTGGAGTGCTCTGTGCCAGCCCGCGTATTCTGCTTCAAAACCTTTACTCACTTCAAGGTAGAGGATATTATGCTCGTTTGCCGTTAAGAGTAGTGGGCACAAATACTCTGAAAGAGACAGGTACTTGTCTAAGCTTTCAAAATTTTTAAATGTCTTAAAAAAATGATTATTTAAATCGGATTGGCCATTTCCGCCTTCAATGGTGGCTTTTTCTTTATAATCATCTGAGTATATTTTTAGAATTTGCTCAGAAGGCCACTGACTGCCACTTTTAGATTTGTCTTCTTTCTCAAACTCGAAACATACATATTCTTTCTTAATTAGTTTAAGGATACCTCCGAGTTTACTTAGTTGTTTTTGGATGTAATCTTTTGACACCACCCTTTCATCGGTGGGGGCAAGAGAGTAAAAAAGCCCCTTCTCTACAGCCAAACTAAGATAAATTTCGGGTGAAATTGAGCCTGTCAAATGAGCGTGAGTATCCCCCCCTTTTGGAAATGACTTAAGAAAGCCGTACAAGTGATCGGTGGGTCTGTAAGCTTCAAAAATACGAGATGCCTTGACTTCAATGGATTTGGCATAGCTGTGAAAATCACTTTTTCTTTCTTTTTCTCGTTGTTGTAATTCATTACGGGCGATGATGCCATGCTCTGTTTCTCTCCTAGCTGTGGACTTAATGGTGGGTCCTGATAAGCCTGATAAAAAACTCATGAAGCACCTCTTGGTTATGAAATAATATACATCGCGCTCCAGTTTTAGAAAAATTAGCTTTTCTAAAATATAGGGAAAGTAAAATTTATGATCTTACACGTGATTGCAACTATAGAACAATGTGGAGGGGTACGTATGGGGACTTCGTAGAGGGGCGGATTCGAAATTAGAGCAAAGGCATCCGCATATCTAAAGGCAACAATGGACAGTCTAATGAAATAGCCCCGGCTGGGGGTGTAGCAGTTGTTGCAGACTCCATTTACAATCAAAGAGGTCAGCAAGGAAGCATACGCTTTGCGTTGATTGTTTTTCATCTAACTATCACAATAGCTTGTAGAGGTTAGATATGCACAAAGTCGATTCATTAAGCTTGGTAAATAGAGCATTTAGTGAGTCAGAGTTTTCTTCATTAATCGAATATATAAAAAAACAAACAAGTTTTTCACGTCCAGTTAAAGAGATTATCTTTACGAAAGAGCTGATCACTGAGGATCAAATTCAACGTGTTCAGGCATTAGCAAGCTCATTAAAAAACTTTAAGGTCCTAGATAGTGATGGCGGTCAAATGGGGTCGGCAATTTGTAATTGGTCCCATTACAATCAAGATAAAAAAGATGCCTATGCTTTTGGAATACGCAAAACGACAAAAAAGGCGATCAAGTGGTTTAAGGAAGCTCACTGTGGCAAGCTTCCCAACGAAATATTGGATTTTGGTGCAGGTACAGGTCAAGATGCCATTCCTTTATTAGAAATGGGCTGTCCTCATTTAACTGTACTGGATGCTGACGAGGAGGCTTTAGACATACTT
This sequence comes from uncultured bacterium, assembly GCA_964522945.1. Lineage (GTDB taxonomy): Bacteria > Chlamydiota > Chlamydiia > Chlamydiales > Rhabdochlamydiaceae > PALSA-1444. The sequence continues at coordinate 16,104 of CAZFXE010000013.1, read as the reverse complement.
GTTAAAAATGTCCCTCAGGAATTTAAGCAACGCATCACTTGCATTAATACACCTCTTAAAGATTACCTTCCTGTGAAGCTTTTTGACTTTATCAACTCAAGTTTTTCTTGGCCCTATCGTCCACCTGAAGAATTTCCGTTCTTTTGGGATAAAACTGTGAACCTACTATCCTCAAAAGGATTGATTGCAGGTCATTTCTTTTCCCAACCTGACAAACCTGAATCTGGCATGACCTACCATTCGAAAGAGAAGGTTAAAACTTTGCTTGAAAAGGATTTTGAAATCCTATGGTTTAGCGAACAGGAGGGCACACCAATCTATGGTGGAGAAATCCCTCCCTGGAAGGTACTTTACGAGGTAGTGGCAAGAAAAAAAGATTGAAAATTGATTCAAGCTGCTCCCTCAAGTGAAACAGGCGAGAAAAACTTCACTGCTTTTGCGCAGTTTTATCCCTTTGGAGTGGATGGCAACCATTTGATACTCTTCCGTCTTAATGTCTAATTTGTATTCCTGAATGGGTATGTCGCTCCTTTCCTGAGTGAAATAGTCCGGTAGATAACCAATTCCTAGCCCTGCGGCAGTGAGTTTTGCGATCATCTCCCAACTATCTATCTCGATAAAGTCTGTCAGCTCCTTTTTAAATTTTCTAAAATATGCCCTTTTTAGATATATCGTTTCTTTCGAGTTTTCTTCCGTCAATATAAACCTGAGGGTTGGATCGTCCTCTACTTGCTTTCCTAAAGCAGTGTAAAACCTAAATTTCCCAGGATAGATCACCTTTTTGCCAAAGTGATCGAGATCTCCTTCGTCAGGAACAATCCCGAAGTCAATTTTTCCGTTTCTGATATCGTCTTTCACTGTGTAGGGATAGCTTAGAGAGAACTTGATTTTCACATGGGGATACGCCTCCACGAATTTTTGTAAGTATTTTGTCATGGCAGCAAAGGAAAAGCTGTATGTGCAGGAGAATACCAAATCCCCCATGTAGTCCATTTTTCCATTGGAAACTTTGCTTTGGACCTCTTCTGAATGCTTCAAAAGCTCTAGCAACTCTTTGAAGAGGGCTTCTCCTACCGGAGTGATTCTGAAACGATTTGGATGATGAGCGAGAAGGGAAACATTTAAGAGGCTTTCCAATTTTGCGATTCCTTGGCTGATCGCAGGCTGAGTGACAAAATTCGCTTTGGCCGCTGCCGCAATCGACCCACATCTGACTGCATCACAAAAATATTTGATATAGGTGAGATTCAATGCATTCATGTCTTATGACACCTCTGTAGACAAATCACTTATAAGATCATAAATTTTACTTTCCCCATGTTATAGAAAAGTTAATTTTTTCTAAAGCTAGACCGCGAAGTATATTTGATTCCATAACCAAGAGGTGCTTCATGAGTTTTTCATTAAGCTTATTAGGAACCACGTGTTCTCCATCTATTGAGCAAGATTGTGATGTGAGAGTATCTGGGACGTTTACAGAGAAAGAATTGAAAGATTTCCTGGAGCATTATCTCCTCTACGAAACCTCTTTGTGCCATTGGACACAATTTTTACAAGACAAAGCCATCGAGTTCATCAAGCCGAACAAACCTTCTAGGTTCGAGCTGAACTGTTCCATCAGTCGCGTGAATGACCTTTTTAGGATCGCTTTAAAATTTTATGTGCCTAGAGAAAAAATCATTCCGGACAACCACTGCGAGTGCGAGAGGAACGGCTCCAAACATCTTCATGCTGTCTTTGGGAAAATCCTTCATGCATCTGTGAAAGCTGAGTGTGAATCCCTGAAGGGGAGTCACCTTTTGGCTTGCAATTGGAAGTACCTTCAGGGAAGCGATTCTCTAAAGCTAAAAGCGAATGTTTTAGACAGTTTGCTGCATCCCTATTTGAAAAAGGTTGAGGAAACATGCAAGACTGCCTATGAGCTATTTGGTTATTTCTTTACTGACCTTCCTGAAACAACTCTAGAAACTGTGACCTGCACGTTTAGACCTAGAAAACAGGTCGAAAATGCAGTTCCACTTCAAAATAAAGAGATTAATATTGCCCTTTCGACGACAGAGTCCCAAACGATCATCCATTCTGAATGCACCAATCAAAAGAAGATGAATAAAAAAATCGACTTGTCTCACAAATACAAAGAAAGCTCTCCCAAAAAATTTGATCCTGTTGCGCAACTTCCAAAGATTGAACCATTGGTGATGAAGGAGGCCGGTGTGAGGGCATCTCAGAATGTGAAAAGTATTTGTGTCGAACAAGTCAAAGATGAACAAGAAAGGCAGCTTGAAGAACCTATAGCCCTTTCTGTGATTGATGTTCCGGTTACACTCCGTAATGAATTAAAAAATATTCACAAGTTTGGGATGCTGCGCGGGAGGGTTACCTCCCTTCTGTCCAGAAAATTATGCTTCGATACTAAAAACGAATACTCAGGGTCGCTCCCCTTAGATATATTATTTCAAATTGCAAATTGTTTCCTTTCTCAGATCCTAGATCCGTCAAGCAGCCATGAGGAGATTACAGTTGCACGAGAGTCATTAACAGCTTTTCAAAGTGTGTCACGCGATTGGTTCAGTGCATGCACAGACTTAGTTGCTCCTCATCAAAAAATTCATCTGCCGGAAGATTTTATTGCTGGTACGGGACGCTTTCCAGAAGAAATTTTAACTTCTATTTGGCACTTTGCTGAAGGTGAGAATCCTGCTATTGGGATTTTGTATTTAGGCTCCCATCTGTTAAGAGTTACTAAGCCTCTATCGGATGCGCAAGCGTCCGCATTGCCTTCGTTCCCTGGATATCAAGTTATTTATGACACCGACGTGCCGTTAAAATACCCCTACGTCTTTCCTGAAATCGAGTATTTTAGTCATCCAAAATTCTCTTGGGCAACCACATTGATTGACTTTATCTCATGGCCACTGATTGAAAATTTTGCCCTTCTATACGTTGAAGATCCTTTCAAAAGACCGGCGCTTGCGATGCCCTACACATGGACAGAATCAGGGCTTGAGGGGAAGGGGATCTTCACCCTTCAATTTGTAACTGCAGATAATAACGGTCATGATCATAAAGCATGGTGGGTGTGGATTGATAAGCCCATCAAACCAGGGGAATCGAAAGCAAAAGTGACTTGTCTCTTAGCCGATTACGTAGATGGTGGGCCTATTTTGGAGCAGAATACCATCATTTACAAGAGTTACTTCGCTTGGTTAAACAATTTCCTTTCGGGAGAGATCTGTCAGGATTTACCTGCAAGCAAAGAAGGATTTGACAAAGCTACCCCTTCAGTAAGAAGGGTACGACACTTTAATGGCAAATGCAGCCAAAAAGTGTAGGCATTTTTAAACAAAACAGATTCTATAAAGAATCTTTAACAACAAGGAGAGTATTATGTCTCAACCAATACCTGTATTAACACAACAAGCATATCATCAATCATGGACGCCATGGTCTAGGCAAGTGCATGATGAAATAATCAAAACACAAGACGTTGTGAATGAAATTCAAGGTGAATGTAGTTCTCTAGGTAAAGGTGTGAACAAAGTAGAGACTGCTTTACAGACTTTAAAAGGTAGCATGGAGAAGCATGTTAAAGATTTAGAGGCCATAGACGAGACTGTCCAGTCTATAGCAGCCTATAACAATGGAATTAGGAGTCTTAATATCGGCACTAAGTTCGAAGAAATTGATGAGGCGTTCGAAATATTTGGGTCTGCATTTACTGAACAAACAAAGGCAAATGAAAAGTTTGTAGCAATCATGGGTAAACATGCAGCTCAATTGGATAATCTTGAGAATGCTTTTACTACCCATGAGAGTGTGTTAAAAAATCACGCAAGTCACATTCAACAACATCAGATTCAAATAGAACATCATAAGGAACTCTATGCCATCCATGAAGGTAGCTGTAAAGAAAAATGTGATAGCAATAGTAAAAGAATAAAACGCATAGAAAAATTCCAAGACTCCGCATTTCCTGAGATCGTGAAGCTTCAAACTCAGGCCCATGTCTTGGTCGAAAAAGTTGAAAAACAATTGCAAGAGGCAAGCAATAAAACATTGGAGACCGGGGGCTCTGTGTCAGCATTGTCAGATGCCGTCACACAAATTGAGGTGCTCAACCAGGAATGTGTGTACAATGCAGCGCAAATCGACCAACTGAAGATTGACTATGGTCAATTGCTTGACGAATTACGGCAGTTGAAAAAAATGCACGCCGTCGTTTCTGAGAAGTTAAGTCCACGAAATGATATACAGCTGTCAGATAATAGTGAAAATCATTTGAAAGAGAGCGCTCTCACTCAATCCCAAAAAGATGCGATAATGTCAATGATGTGTTCAAACAGCTATCCCTCATCAGTTTTTGATAGCCAGCCAGGTGCACAGGTTAGTCCTTCCGCGGTTTCCGGGGAGCTTGCTTCGAGCAAAGTATGTTCGTTGAATCGTTCAGAACAGAGCGATGGTGATCTTACCAAGTCTCAAAAAACTGCGATGTAAGCATTGAGGACGATAAAAACCTCCATATCGTCCTTCGGAGGCTAACAGGAAAAGCATCTTGTTGGCCTCTTTTTTATCACCGTCCAGGAACTCCTTGCATTCGCACCTGCTATCGACATGGAGCATATGCGATGGTTGTTTCCAAAAATGGTGGTAGAAAAATTAACGAATACTTTTCCCGCACTCCCGTGTGCCTGGCCTATGATCTAGAGTTTAATCACATCCACAACATCAAAATGTACGAAACCGATAAAGAGTTTGTATCTGTGGATATGAACATTTCCGACACTTCTCAAAAGCCACAGAAATCAATTCTTTAAGTACAGATAAGCTCCGGTTGTTGCAAGAGCTGCTCCAGGAATGGCTGGAAGACCCCCAAATAGCAAGACTCCTCCTAGTACGCAAAGGGTGTTCACAATCAACCCTCCTAGAGGAAAGATCACAAATGTCCAAAAAATAAAGTTGATAGTGCTCGTGAGAAGAACCAGGCCAAAATTATCCAAAGACACCCTGATCAAAGTCGATAGTCCCGAGCCTGCTCCATAAAGCGTAAAGACGGCCCCGACAGCCATGAGAGCGCCGCCAATGATTTTTTTGAGATCTTTGCCAGAAGGTTCAGAAGAGCCTCCTTTGCCGAATGAGACGTAAGGATCTAATCGACGGTCAACTGAACCAACGTACTTTGACATAAAAACCTCCGTTTGCGAGGGAAGTATAAAAATATATCGAATTAACCTAAAGATTTTAAGAGGGCTGTTGAATAATAAAGGAAATACTTTTATGACTAGGGTTAGCTGAATCTGTAGTTTTTGATTGTCTTTTAGGGACTTCCTCTATAGAATATGGGGCGATTAACTCAGGAGCGCATGAGTAGTAAGGCATTTGGCACTATACGTGCCTTTTTATGGCCTGTTCATCGGAAAGAACACAGAAAATTCATTCCGATGCTCATTATTTCTTTCCTCATTTGTTTCAATTATTATCTTCTAAAAATTATCAAGGACAGCGTTATCATCACAGCTCCCACATCTGGAGCAGAAGCTCTTCCTTATATTAAAGTCTGGGCAATTATGCCCGCTGCCTTCCTGATGATGTTTCTATTTACGCGCCTTTCGAACTTCTTCAATCGCAGGACAATCTTCTATGCGATGATTTGGTTCTACATTGCTTATTTCGTTGTTTTTATCTTCTTCCTCTATCCGAATCGAGACGCGCTTCACCCCCATGCGTTTGCCGATTATCTCCTGGGCATACTCCCTAAGGGATGCAGCGGCCTGGTGGCCATTATCCGGAACTGGACTTTTACAACGTTCTACGTGATGGCAGAGATGTGGAGCACGATGATCATGACTGTGCTCTTCTGGGGATTTGCCAATGATATCACGTCTGTCAAAGACGCCAAACGCTTCTATGGACTTATCGGGGTCGGAACCAACCTTTCCGGGGTCTTTGCCGCCTTCCTGGTCCAAAAACTAGCAGGTCATATTTTTAGCTCAAAGCTCCCTTTTGGATCCACTAGCTGGGATCAATCGTTCACCATTATGAATTTAATTATTGTCGGGGCCAGTCTCGTGAGCATGGGTCTTTATTGGTGGATGAACCGACAAGGCTTAGGGTATACGGAAGAGACTTTGAAGGCTCATCGAGAAGCCCCTACCAAAATGGGGATGCGCAAGAGCTTTAAATATCTCATCCAATCCAAGTATCTGATTTGGATTGCGATTTTAGTCATCACTTTCAATATCGTGATCAATCTGGCCGAAGTCGTCTGGAAGGATCAAGTGAAACAGCTTTATCCAACACCGGATGCGTTTAGTTCGTATATGGGAGGAGTCACCAAATGGATTGCGATCCTGGCAGCTGCGATTTCTCTATTTGTCTCAGGAAATGTCATCCGGGCTCTAGGATGGACAAAAAGTGCGTTGGTAGCACCGATCGTGACCTTAGTGACTGGCGCCCTGTTCTTTGCAGCGCTGCTTCTTCCAAAAGCAACATTAATTGAAATCTGTGGAGCTGTCGGTACTTCGCCCATTCTTCTAGCCGTTTTCCTGGGCTCATTACAGAACTCTCTCTTGAGGGGAACAAAATATAGTCTGGTTGATCAAACTAAAGAATTGGCTTTCATCCCCTTATGCCAAGAATCAAGAATTAAAGGAAAACTTGCGATCGATGGATTGGGATCAAGACTTGGAAAATCAGGGGCATCCCTGATGTATCAATTCCTGCTGATTACCTTCGGATCGATTGTGGGCAGCATCCATATCGTTGCGTTCTTACTACTTCTGGCTATCGTCGGATGGATCTTTGCCGTCAAAGTCCTGGGCAAACAGTTCAATCAGCTTACAGCCGAACAGACCACAGCTCCAGAAATTCCTTCTAATAAGGAAAAACCTGTCCTTACAGCTTCTTAAGCCGCATCTCTACTGAGCTGATCGATATCTTTGATCGCCTTCTGGAGCATCTTATCGTTAACTTTCTCGATTCGATCCATGTCATTGACGATATTGCGGATATCTTGCGCTACTTTCATCGGCATTTTCTTTTCGCTAGGATAAAGACGCTTTAAGTAGTTCTCTATGTAAACCTTACAGCTTGTAAAGGCCGCCGCATAAGTAGCAATGAATTGAAGCTTAGCTTGCTCATCGCGAGCATTTTTCCAATGATTCCAGGTTTTCATCATTTCTTGGACAGCTGACTTTGCCGCAGCAATATTAGCTTCCAACGAAGAATTGTGTTTCATAACTCCCCCTCTCTCTATATATAGTTAATTACAATTAACTATATATTACAATTAAAAAATGAAATAATTTGTAATTAGAATCGAATATAATATAAAATTGCAGCGCAACCAAATCCAAAAGCGACTAAAAATAAGGAAAGAAGCCCCAGTTTGATCGCTCTTTTACGTGAAATCGCAAAGTCTTTCAGGACCACCCAGGATAGAGCCGCTAGTAAGATATTGGCTATCAGGGACGTCCCATTAGGCAAGGTGACCGCGACCCCTAAGCATAGACAAGGCAGCCCGAAAACAGCTGCATAGAGAGAATAACCTCCCCAGGTCGCAAAGACCATGGCCAATAAAGCCCACATTTTCCAGCGGTTCCAGAAGACGGCAACACCCATAGCCAGGGCAAACTCAAAAATACTGATGAAAAAGAAGAAACCGTTGAGCAAAGGGCTAGGGTATATAATTTTAATTACAGCACATGCAATTAAAAGAGTTACAATAACAACTGCTAACACAACCCGGAACAACCATTCATTTTTATTATGTGTCATCATAATTGTATAATTGCATAATTATAATTATTAAAAAATTATTATTTTTATTTTTTTAATCAAAAAAGGTAAAATTAGCAGGAAAGATTTATTTGGAACTTTTTGAGACTCAATGAGAAACCGATATTTAAATCAGGAAAATAAAATCGTGCAAAAATCGCAGCAAAATTCGAAAATGGTCTCATGGAATCGTTAATCGAGTGGGTGATAGGTCATGCCGAGCATGCCCATTGGTATATTTTTGGCGCCATTCTTCTTGCTGGCTTCAATGTCCCAATCAGTGCCGATATTCTCGTTGTCATTGGAGGCTTTCTAGCTGCAACGGCAGCTCCGCATCATTTATGGCATTTATATCTTGCTGTTTTTGTAGGATGTTATTTTTCTGCTTGGATCGCCTATTGGTTCGGCAGACTGCTTGGGAAACGGTTTTGCAGATACAAATGGTTCTCTAAATTGATGCCGCCTGAAAGACTTGTTAAAATTCAGCGCTTCTATAGCCGGCACGGCCTTTGGACACTTCTTCTTGGACGATTCATCCCTTTCGGAGTCAGAAACTGCATTTTCATGTCGAGCGGTATGAGCCGGGTCTCCTTCCTAAAGTTCGCTTTATGGGACCTGCTTGCATGCTTCACCTGGACGTCCGTATCTTTTTACTGTTATTATGTCCTGGGACAGAACTATCAGCTTCTCTTTGGCCACCTCAAGACTCTCAATATGCTAATTTTTTTAGCTTTCAGTGTGACGGTAATTAGCTTGATTTGGTATAAGCGAAGGAAAAAAAGAGCCCTAGAAAATATATAAAGATCATGTTTAATTTATCAAATAGCCTATCACTTCTAAGGGCCCCGCTGGCCTTCTTGTTCTTATTTGAGAGCACGACTGTCCGCTTAATCGCAATTCTTCTTTCCATGCTGACTGACTATATCGACGGCTACATAGCTAGAAAATGGCATACAACAACCCGTTTTGGCGCTGTTTTAGATCCTGCAATGGATAAGTTTTTTGTATTCTTTTGTTTGGGAGTATTGATGTCGGAGCACCGGCTCCTGCCCTTGCAAGGCCTGATGATGATCTCTCGAGACTTTGCCCTCTGCCTCTTTGGGCTCTATTTAAGCCTTTCAGGGCTTTGGCCTAGCTACGAGTTCCGGGCGATCCGCTGGGGTAAAATTACGACTGCTTTGCAATTTGTGGTGCTAATCGCACTCACGTGGGGTTTTACGATACCCGGATATCTCTACGGAGCCTTTGTGGTTTTTGCATCACTTGCGCTCATCGAGCTCTTCCAGTTTAAAAAGTCTGCTTCCACGACATTGTAGGAAGCGCAAACGGAATCTCTCTTTCTGCCAAAATAGCCTGGACTTTGAGCAACAGCGTCTGCTGAAATTTATTGAAGGCCACAGTGTCAGTGATCGTCGAAAAAGCCTCTATGTCCACCTCACAGGCATAATCGCCAAAAGTCTTTAAGTATACATGGAGCGGATAATGGTTATCGATCGTCTCGGTGCAACTGATCATTTCACGAATCTTAGGGATGGCATCGGAGATTTTCTCAATGGATGTCAAAGGAAGCTTCAACGTCTGCTTGAGCCTCTTATGGGTCATTCGGGTGATATTGACTACGACCATCGTCGAAAAGTAGTTATTCGGCAGATAGACCGCTCTTTTCTCGATGTCCCGGATTAAGGTCTTGAACCAGCCGATATCTTCAATATGACCCTCAATGTTTTTTTCCGGCAGAAGGATGTGATTGCCTCGGACAAACGGACGGGTGATTTGGAGCATAATTCCGCTGCAGAAGTTGGCCATGACGTCTTTACCGGCAAAACCAATTGACGCTGCGCCGATGCTACCAAAAGCCAGAAGGGGGGCAATATTGACCCCAAAGGTCTGTAAAACAACCAAAGTCGAGACAATACCAATCGCCAACGTTATCAAACGTCCGACCATCCGTACGGTTGTCGCATCGACTTTCTTGCTAGGATCTGCGAGAAGAGTATTTTCAATCTCATTTTTCCAACGGAAAAACAGCCATGAAGAACAAAGAATGACAGCTGCCTTACGGACAGCACTTAAGTACTCCATCCCAGCGCCGAAATCGAAATGTTTTCCAAAGACTTTGACTAAATAGACAGCATATAGAGCCCAAAGCAGCGTCGTTAAAGGAGGTTTCAAAATTTTTGCAATACGAAGCCTCCAGCCCTCGTCTTTCTTCTTTCCGGCTAAAGAAATTAATTTATTAACACCATACTGGAGTCCGAAAACTCCTAAGAAACCTGTGAGGGCCCCGATTAACCAAAAATAATTTGAACTCATACGACATCTCAGTTAAAATTTAGCAAAATTATAGCATAAACCCATGATTCCATCCAGTGCTCTTAGCCCAACAAACACCCTCAGAATTGATATGAGCGGCGATGAGGATACCGAGCTTCAAGCCGCTTCAGAAGGCAGCCTCTGGTCGTATCTCAACTTTTACTGGATTTTCACTACGCAAATCCCAAACTCGCTGTTCTTTTCCAGTACAGAAGACTTGAGGTGTTCCCCAAGGTCGTATTCTAAAGAGATGGATGAACTCCATCTTCGGGACACAGATCTTCAAGTACGGACTGCCTATTTAAAAAAAGCACTAGAGACCATTCCTCTCAATGACTTACAGTCATCTATCTATTTTTGGGGACATGACAATCTTGCTATCGTTTGCAAATTGCTCGCAAACAATGCTCCTAAGTTTCGTGAACTGATCGAGCTAACTCCATCGGATAAATATAATTATTACCCAGGGCACTGCATCACCACCCTTCAAATCGAAATTTTGCTCGACGATGCTTTTACAAACGTTGCAAAACTACAACAACTCACAGATATTATTTTGACGATGATAGGCGAACCGCGCAATGGAAAGGAATTAGACTTTCTTTATTATTTTTACTTGAATTTGCTCATTTTAAGGAAAAAATCGGACTCCTATGTTGCCGACCGTATCCGAGCCTGTAAAACAGTTCTATACCCGGACCAAATCAAAGCCTTAAAAAAAATAGAAGAAGCCCCGCTTATTTTTAAAGCACTTCAGGAAATAGAACAAATATCACTTTAGAGACTGTCTACAAAGTCCGATCGGATGATTTGTGTACTCAGTTTCTTAATGTGCTAGATCAAAATCTCGTAGGAACATAAGATAATGTACCATAGGCAGGAAATATGAATTTTACTCGTGAGTCGATCTTCGTCGGAGCTATCCGTTCTTTTTGCACAGCTTTGGCGACTATACTTGGGATTGCCATCGGGATTGGTTTGCTTTCCCTGGGCCTGGCTTTCGTGTCGGGATCTCAATACCTTCCTCCCAAATCAAGCCCCCTCATCATGCCCGATGCCGAAGGAAGCCGCCTGCTGCTTTCAGGAAATTCACCGGCTATATTGCGTATCAATTTGCGAGGAGTTGTTGGCGCTGGAGATCTAACAAGCGATAAAGTAGAAAACCTCCTGCTCGATTCAAGAGAAGATTTCTTACGTGGAGACCGCGTCAAAGGAGTTCTTCTGTACATCAATACTCCTGGTGGAGCTTCAGATGACTGCGCTGCCATTTATCGAGCTCTTTCCAATTACAAAAAAAAATATAGCGTTCCAATCTATGCCTATGTCGACGGCCTGTGCGCTTCAGCCGGAATGTACATCGCCTGTGTTGCTGATAAAATTTATGCCTCTTCTTCAAGCGAAATCGGCTGCATTGGCGTAAGACAAGGACCCATGTTCAATTTTTCTGGAGCAATGGAAAAAGTCGGCGTTAGTTCTTTGACTCTGATCCAAGGTAAAGATAAAGACGAGCTCAACCCTTATAGACCTTGGGGACCAGATGAAGGAGCCGATTTTAAAGCCATTGGGGCTGCTTTGTATGATAGTTTTCTCTCAGTTGTCACTGCTGCACGTCCGCAACTCACTAAAGAAAAACTGATCAACGACTACGGCGCTAAAATGTTCATTGCAAAACAAGCCCAGGAATTTGGCTATATCGATGACGGTGAGATGGATTATAGCAGAAGCTTGTCAGCTCTGGTTGCTGCTGCTCAAATTCCTGAGCACGAAAAATATCAAGTCGTGCAACTTTCTCCTCCCTATTCTTTCCTCAATGGTTTATCTCAATCGATTGCGCCGCATAAGCTTTTACAATCTCTTGGACTTTCCTCTCATAGCAACAACCCTGAACTCAATGGAAAAGTACTTTATCTGTACCAGCCCTAAATGAAACAACTCTATATCGTCGATGCCGTAAACTTTCTATTTCGGTCGTATTATGGAATAGGGCCGATGACAAATCCCAAAGGCGAGAGCACCAATGCTCTCTTTGGTTTTGTCCGCTCGATCTATAAACTCATCTCCGATTTTTCTCCTGACTTCATCATCGCTGTCTTTGACGGTCCCGACAATAAAAAGAAACGCACCGAAATGTATGAGCACTACAAGAGCCATCGTGCAGGCATGCCGGAAGATCTCTTCCCGCAACTAGAAAAAGCCCACTACTGGTGTGAAATCGCAGGCATTCCTTTTTTATCTGTTCCTGGTGTTGAAGCCGATGACACAATGGGCAGCATCGCGATCTGGGCAGAGAAACAAAACATCGAAGTTTTTCTCTGCAGCAGCGATAAAGATCTCTGCCAGCTTGTCGACGATAAGATTTTCCTGCTCCAGCCTCACAAAGAAAATCTTCTCGTCGACAGAAAAAAAGTCGAAGAGCTTTACGGCATCACACCCGAACAAATGGTCGATTACTTGGCTATTGTCGGCGATGCCTCTGACAATATCCCAGGTCTTGAAGGGTTTGGTCCTAAAACAGCGTCTGCTTTACTCCAGCAATTTGGCACACTCGATGCGATTTTAGAAAATCCCGAAAAAGTTCCTGGCGCAAAAAAACAAGAGACCGTCCGTCAAGGTAAAGACATTGCACTCCTAAGCAGACGACTTGCCACCATCGATAAAGAAGTCGATTTTCCCAAGCAAGAATCTTTTTTCCATATTAAACAACCCAATGTGGAACTTTTGAAATCTTTTTATTACGAGATGCACTTTCTCTCGCTGCTCAAAGAGCTAGAAACGCCTGCTGTGCAAACCCAACATGCCAAAGACGACAAGACCGATTACTATTTAGTCAACGACAGCGACTCTTTAGACAAACTCATGGAAAGGCTCGCAGGTGAAACAGAAATCTGCCTCGATGTCGAGACAACGAATGTCCGTCCTATGCTCGCCGAGCTCGTCGGCATCGGCTTTGCTCTGAAACCTGGAGAGTCGTGGTATGTTCCGCTCAATGGTGAAATTAAACGAGAAGAGGTTTTGGAAAAGATCAGCTATCTTTTACCGACAGCTTCCTTTTACGGCCACAACATCAAATACGATCTGCACGTCCTCCTCAATGAAAATCTTCCCGAGCCTCGCATCTCATTCGATACCATCTTAGCTTCTTACTTGCTGACACCGCAAAATCAGCGTCATAATCTGGATCAGCTGACACTGGAAAGATTTCAAAAAGTGAAAATCCCCATCGAAGAGCTCATTGGGAAAGGGAAAAAACAAATCTCGATGAGCGATGTTCCGATCGATCAAGTCTCGGTCTACTGCTGCCAAGATACCGACTATACGGTCCGCTTGAAAGAAGTCTTTGAAAAAGAACTTATCGATGAAAATCTCTTGCCCATCTTGAAAGACATTGAACTTCCTCTCTTGCCTGTATTGCTCAAGATGGAAAGACGCGGCATCTACGTCGATCCAGCCATTTTGCAAACAATGTCATCGGAACTTGCCATTAGCATTAAAGCGCTCGAACAAGAAATCTATCAAATGGCCGGAGAAGAATTTAATGTCAGCTCTCCCAAACAGCTGAGTAAAATCCTCTTCGAAAAAATGGGAATTGCCCCACCGAAAAAAACCGCGACAGGTTTTTCTACCAGCGCAGATGTCTTAGAAGAACTGCAAGATGAAGTCGCCATCGTCTCTCGCATTTTAGAATACCGCACGCTGGAAAAACTCCGCTCGACATACGTGGACTCACTGCCAGAAGAGATCAACTCCAAAACCGGCAGGATCCATTGCACATTCAATCAATCGGTTGCTGCAACCGGAAGGCTCTCATGCCAAAATCCTAATTTGCAAAATATTCCAATACGTTCCCCAATCGGCAAAAAAATCCGCACCGCATTTAAACCTCAAGAAAACCACTGGAGCTTTCTCTCAGGCGACTACTCGCAGATCGAACTTCGCTTACTTGCACACTTAAGCGAAGACCCCACGCTTTTAAAAGCTTTTAACGAAGGCGAAGACGTCCATGCTTATACAGCTTCTTTAGTGTTTGATGTTCCTCTAAACGATGTGACCCAAGAGATGCGTCAGCGAGCCAAAGCCGTTAACTTCGGCATTCTTTATGGCCAGCAAGCTTTTGGGCTTTCTCAAGGTTTAAAAATCGACTACCGAGAGGCCGCCGCTTTCATTGATAAATATTTTGAGCGCTACAAAAGAGTCAAAGAGTTCCTTGAGTTCTGCAAAGAAGGCGTGCGCAAAACAGGAAGGGCTGTCACCATGACAGGGAGGCACCGGCCGATTCCAGAGATCAATTCCAAAAACCCCATCTTGCGTGCCGCTTCTGAGAGACTGGCGATCAATACCCCATTACAAGGCACTGCAGCCGATCTGATTAAAATCGCCATGATCCAAGTCGATTCTCTGCTCAAGAGCCGAAACTTAGGCCATATGCTGCTCCAAATCCATGATGAACTTTTATTTGAATCCCCCGATGCGCATGTGCAGGAACTATCGAATCAAGTAAAGACTATCATGGAAGGCGTCATGCAGCTCAAAGTCCCACTAGAAGTCCATATTTCCATTGGAAAAAATTGGGGGGAGTGTTAACTTTGAGAAAAATTGCTATAACAGGCAATCTTGCCTCGGGCAAGTCGACCGTGAGTCGTATTCTTCAAGAGTACGGTGCTTATGTGGTCGATGCAGATGAAATCGTGCATGGCCTGTTATCTTCAAATACGCCGACTGGGAAAAAAGTTATTGAGCTTTTAGGCCCTGAGATCGTCGTCGCAAGCCAAATCGATAGAAGAAAAATTTCGGAGATTGTGTTTTCTGATTTCGAAAAATTAACAAATTTAGAAAAAATTTTATACCCAGCTGTGAAACAAGAAATCGACAGACGTTTTAACTACGTCGAGAACAACCCCTCTTACAAAATGTTTGTTGCAGAAGTCCCGCTTCTTTACGAAGCCGGCATGGAAAAAGATTTTGATGTTGTCATTGCCGTGATTTCCGATAAAGCAGTTGCACGAGAAAGATTTACCGCTGAGCAATTTGAAGAGCGCTGGGCTCGGCAGCATAAAGACAAAGCAACAAAAGCAGATTTTGTGATCACCAATAACGGCGATCTTAAAATGTTAAAGTCTTCGATCGAAACGATCATAGATAGATTAATTTAAGGAGAACGAATGAACCCAGACGACCCTATCCAAACCTCTGACACCCCTCAGAACGACTTAGAGCAAAACATTCCATCACCGCCACCAGCTCAGGGTCAGATCACCAAGATCGCTGATCTACAGCGCATGAACATGGACCAGCTCAATGTTGTTGCAAAAGAAATGGGCCTCAAACATCTCGGCTCACTTGCAAAATCACAAATGGTCTTTGAGATCGTCAAAGCCAAAGCTGAACATCCGACAGAAATCCTCGTCGGCGAAGGCGTTTTAGAAATCCTCCCTGATGGATTTGGTTTCTTGCGCTCGCCTAACTACAACTATATGCCTTCTGCTGAAGATATCTACGTTTCTCCAGCTCAGATCCGACGGTTTGATCTGAAAAAAGGCGACACCGTCTATGGAACCATCCGCTCTCCTAAAGAGAAAGAAAAATACTTTGCTCTTCTAAAAGTCGACAAAATCAACGGCCGTCCTCCAGAAGAAGCCCGCGAAAGAATCCTCTTTGAAAACTTAACAGCCCTCTATCCGCAGAAACGTCTCGTGATGGAAACTGTCAAAGAGAAGATGACAACCCGCGTCCTCGATCTGGCCTCTCCGATCGGTAAAGGACAACGCGGATTGATTGTTGCGCCACCTCGCTGCGGTAAAACAGTCATCCTCCAAGATATTGCCAACGCTATCACGACCAACAATCCCGATGTTTTCCTCATCGTTCTATTGATTGGTGAGCGTCCTGAAGAAGTCACGGACATGCTGCGCAGTGTCAAAGGCGAGGTTATTTCCTCGACGTTTGACGAGCCGCCAGAACGTGACGTTCAAGTCGCTGAAATGGTCATCGAAAAAGCACGCCGCTTAGTCGAATACCACC
>CAZFXE010000012.1:0-21111 GCA_964522945.1 uncultured bacterium | reverse complement strand
TCATCATGAAGCACCAGATCCCCCGCCTTTCCGATCTTTGGCATCCTGAAAAAGTCGAATACAGAAGACAAAACCTTTTTTCGATCTTCAGAGCCCACAAATTAGCCTATAGCGAACTTAAAGCAGATACCGGTCTCATTTATATCCATCTGAATAAGACCGATCATTTGAAAACCCAGCTCAAAGTGGTCGACCGGCTTGGCCGCACGCAACACATCGATCTCGATAAGACGGAATTTATCGTCCAAGAAAAAGCCGATCTGATTTTCACGCATTTAAAAAAACTTCTTGATCAAGGCGACAAAGAAAAAGCGCAAAAATGCATTCAAGAAGTCCTTGCAGTCGTCACAAGGCGGATGGACAAGGGGATTTCCGATCACGACAAGGCCGTCAAACACAATTACGGCTTTATTGGAGATCGGGCTGTCCATTTCGATATAGGACGGATTGAAAAAGTTTCTAAACCCAAAGAATATAACCGCATCAAAGAACGGATCAACACATGGCTTCTAGAAAACAACTCTTCACTTTAGCGCTACTGTTGGCAATCGGAGCCTTCGCGTATCAGAAATTCACTTCCGTTGAAGGGTTTTCTGAAGATAAGATCTCTTCGTCTCTTCCAATTTATCCACAGTGGACAATTCCAGTTCCTGCAGAACCTGTGCAGATCAAAGAGATTCTGGGATCGAGATTTAAATTCTTAGGAGAAGGCGCTCAAGCGTATGCTTTTGAAAGTGCAGATGGCAAGTACGTCTTAAAATTTTTCAAAATGAGACGGTTTTCTCCCTCTACAGCAGATTATCTCTGCCCTCATGTGGTGCGCAGACGTTTAAAAAATCTCCGTTGGGTCTTCAATGGCTACAAGATTGCCTATGACAATTTTAGACAAGATACAGGCCTTGTTTATATCCATCTGGCAAAAACAGATTATCTGAAACAAAAAGCGATCATTGTCGATGATAAAGGTGCTATGCATCACATCGATCTCGATAAGACAGAGTTTGTCCTCCAAGAAAAAGCAGAGCTGCTATTTGACCGCCTTGCAAAGCAACAGAGGGCCGGAGATCAACAACGAGTCCAACAGTCGATTGCAGCCGTGCTAGAGCTCGTTAAACGCCGTATTGATAAAGGATATGCCGACAGAGATAAAGGCGTGAGCAACAATTTTGGCTTTGTTGGAGAGCGAGCCATCCAATTAGACATCGGACGGCTCTATAAAGGCGTCAAAGAAGGACAGTTCGAGCATGTTCAGCAACGCATTCAGCGTTGGGAAAACGAAATTCAAGCTAAAGAATACTCAAATTGAGCTTGTCCTGCTTTAAGATCCCTGATGGTCATCGAGGCATTGATGCTGCCATAGTTCCTGTCTTTATCGCAGATGCTGAAAACTGCATCGAAACGCACTCCAGCTGTGTTATTTTCTTCTGTTAAACGAATGCTAGGCAGGCTCAAACCGGATTCGAGTTTCACAGAGATTCCAAGAGAGTGATTAGCAAAGATTTTATTCAAATGGGTGAGAAGTTCTTCACCTAAGCCTTCATGGAAATAGCAAGAAGCTATCCAAGCACTTTCTTTTGAGAGGCTGCATTGCTTGCTTAAGAAAGTTAAAATAGTTGTGTGGGCTTCTTCTATTTGAGGAGTAAGAAGGCGTTCGCCGACTGAGATATTCATTGTCTTTGCAGCACCGGAGATTTTTTGTTGGAGCGCTTTGTTTTGACGCTGGCCATTGGGACAAAACTCTTGAACAAGTTTAACCATCAACTTTACAATTCCCGATGAAGTTACAATAGGTTTATGGTTTTCTATAAATGCCTGGTATTCTTCAACGGTTCTTGAGGTCGTATTGTTGGGATAAATGGTTTGTCCTAAAGGTTTTTCAACATGGTAAGAAGCGGTCATTATGGCTTCTCCAAAGACCTTTGTTTTTGGCAATTTTTCTCTATCATGGGCATCTTTAATAAAAGGAATGACGCGTTCAAGCAGAACCAATCTGCTCTTAATAATAGGAGCTTTTTGGAGGATGAAAGGTCTTGCCAGCACGTGAGTGAGGACAGATGTCAAAGTTTCATGATTAATTTGGCCGGTGATGTAAAGGAAGTGGAGTTTCAAGATCGTCTTGATGACGTTGCCTCGGTCTTTATCGTCTTTACATAGAGCTTCTAAGATGCCGATATCCATTTTCCAACAGGCAAATAGAATGATATGGACGTAAGAGAGGATAAGAAATGCTTGATGTTCTTCTTGCGTCTTGATGTTTTCCTTGTCTGAAAAATAAATCTGTTGAACTTCATCGAGAAGGGAATCGATGTGTTTGTCAAGCTCACAGGCCTCGCGCAGTTTTTTTGGTACGCCAAAACCGTTTGTCGCCAATTGATCTTCCATTTGTTTCGTATCAAGAGAAGACACTGTCAAGCCTTCTTCTTCGAAACTGCTAAGAGGCATCAACAATTGCTCTTTTAGCCGGCCCTTCAAACTCTGTAGAGGTTCTGCTTGGTCTTTAGCTTCGTCATGACGTTCGAAAAAGTCTCCATCTAAACGCAAGGCCAGTGCAAAGAAGTTCTGATGATAAACAGCTAATCTTAGCCGTGCTTTAACTCGGCCGCTTTCATCGCCAATCGTTTTCTTTTTTCCATTCTCCAGAATGATATGAAGAATATTTTTTCCTTGCTGTGCGGCCTCTTCGATGAAAGCGACATAGTCGGCGTTGATCACAGGCGGGGTTGAAACAGGATTTTCCGTCGGAATCCAATAGCCGACATAAGGAATATAGCTTAGAAAGCCGGTTGCCAAATCAAACATCAATCCATAAGGATCGTGCTGTTGAACGGGCGTGCCATGCCACAAAATGCTCATGGATCTCTGATTAACAGTGATCAGACCGTCCCGATAAGGGATATTGCTTTTTAGAAGAGGATCAAAATAAACATTAGCAGTTCCCTTAAACTTATTAACTTCGCAAGAAACAGGATTCATCGTGGTCGATTCAGTCGGACGCTTTAATACCGTTGTGCGATGTTTAAGCTCTGTTTCGAAAGTGCTTAGTGTCAGATTTGCGGGGAGAGGCTCTCCGGAGGCGTATTCAATGAGCTGGTGGCAATAAGGAAATAACTCGATGCCTGCAAAACGAACATAAGAGAGCTCTCTGACAAAGTGAAGCTGCCCTGCAAATTTATGTTGAGTTGATTCGTCGCTGGAAATAAGCAGCTGTCGTGTCTGACGCAAGCATTCAACCGTTTTTCTGTATTGATCATCAGGAGTCTGGAAAAGAGTTGGCTCCAGCAAAGACTCGATAAGCTCATTCCAAGCATTTGTTATCTCAAGAGCGATGCCTGACGCGCCGATTTCTCGTCTTAAAAAATCAACCTTTTTACCGCGAGCAAATTGCTCTAATTGTTCTTGAATGAGACGGTATTTTGTCCATTTTGTGAAATGACGCCCTGTAGAGACAAGGTAAGTCACAGCTCCCACAAGTCTTTGCACGACTGAAGGTTGCACTTTAGGAGAGGGAGGACGGCTTACTGGTTCGCTATTCGAACTTGAAGAACTCCTAGTCTCATTAGTATAAGAAGTCGGAGGAAGATCTCTGCTCGGACTGATGGGCTCCTCTTGTTTAGAGGATAATGGGTTAGTCGGAAGTGTTATGGATCGTGACAGAGCCTGATTATTGTCTAGAGAATGCGATCCCGCAGTTAGATCAACAGTTGTTGCTATAGGGCCAACATAGGGAGACGAAACTTCTGCATCTGGTTGAGTTACAACCGTAGGAGATCCCTTATCATTATTGATTTGAACTGGTTGCGAAGGAAGCGATCCCGTGCCAGTTCCAGTGTTTTGAGTGGAGGAATCAGGTTTAGGAGTGACATTCTCAGCTCTTCCATTTAAATCAGGAGGATTTTGCGTAGGAGGTTTACGGAAGATAACTTTTGTCACAAACAAATACACAGATGCGATGATTGCGAGAGCGCCTACTGCAATTAGGGGTGGAGGTATGCGAGAAAGTAGTGATGATCCTCCTTGTGGCCTAATCAGAGAGGTCACTGCATGAGATGTTCCAGAAAGTGGGTGGGCGTCTTTTAGATATGTATAGCAGAAAGAAAAAAGATTAAGGACCGACGAACCGCCGGATGAATTCGGGATGGAATTTAGTGTAGAGGGCATATTTTTCCTGTATTAGGTCGATTATTTTACAGGGAAAGTAGAATTTGAAACAATCAATTCCAATTCGACGATTTTTTTAACATTTCGATGATCGTTTTTCGATCTTCGATGTTTAGATTGACGGAGATCTTTTCGGCTTCTTGGAGCAGCAGGCCCATTTTTTTGCCCGGTGCAATTCCTTCAGCAATAAGGTGCTCAGCACGGACAATCGGGCTCCCGGTTTGGATCCTTAAGATGGCCTGTTGGAGAAGTTGTTGGTGAAGAAAATGGTCATGTAAAAAGTTTTCCTTGTCTCCTGAAGAGAAGCGAGCGGCAGCGATTTCTAATACAAGCCGACTGTGGGCATTTGCATAGAAGCGGGCCCATTCTAAAGGTTCGAGTTTTTCTTTCCATTTACCAGGCATCGTCAGAAGTCTCTGGGCATGGTAGTAAAATTCTACGAATTCTTTGTCGGCTTTAGAAAGCTTGAGATATTCGCAGAGATCTATGAGGTCTTGCAGGGAAGAGTTGGGAAAAAGTTCTAGAAGTTCGGCTATAGTTGGACAGCCTTTAGGGAAATGTTCAATGAAGTTGACCCGCTTTTGGATTTCTTCTGTTGTGACATTTTTTAATTGGGGAAAGATGGTGGGAAGAAGTTTGAGTTGGTGAAGCGTGAGCAGCCCAGTATCGAAATGAGAAAATTGGGACATTTTTTTAAATTCTTGCCACACCCGTTCAATGGCAACGGAGGGAAAAAGTGTTTCAGCCTGAGCTAATATTGCTTGCAAAGTGTCGGATTCAATGGGGAAATTAAAACGGGTGGAATATCTGATGGCCCTCATCATGCGGAGGCGGTCTTCAATAAAGCGGGCTTTAGGGTCGCCGATCGCTCGTATGATCCCTTTCTTGATATCTTTCATCCCGTCGACAAAGTCAAAGATCTTATCTTGAACAGGATCGTAGAACATCCCGTTGATTGTAAAGTCGCGGCGTCCTGCATCTTCTTCAGGAGTTGCAGGGTCGATGCCGACGGGGCGTCTTCCATCGACGTAGCCGCGGTCTTTGCGGAAAGAGGCAATCTCAAATTGATGGCCGTCTTGAACGACTATCACGATGCCGAAAGCAACGCCCACAGGAATTGTTTTAGGAAAAAGCTTTTGGACTTCTTCAACGGATGCTGACGAGGCGATATCAATATCGTCGGAAGGTTTTTGCAAGATAAAATCGCGCACCCAGCCCCCGGCAAAATAGGCTGTGTATCCTGCATCTTGGAGTTTTTTTACAATGGAAGTTGCAATTTGTCGAGCGTCCATTCTTCTACCATATAGGATTCAATTTTTTGGTGAAACAACCTTGAAGATTGTGTGAAAATAAATAATGAAGCAAAATATTTGCGCCAATGTGGGAGATAAGAATGCATTTTTCAAGGAATTTATTTTGCATTATTTTAATGGCATGCGCTCTTCAAGCGGAAGAGTATTTCATGTTTTCTCCAAAACAAATTTCAAACTATCTGGTCTCCTATGATGACGAAGAAAAAGAAGATATTGCCAAAGATCTAGAAGTTGTCCGCAGCGTCTGCCATGTGAAAGAAGCTCCCTCAAAAGACCGTCCATTTTATTTAGCTTCTGCGGGAGGTCCAGGCAGCCGCAAAAGTACAATCTTGGAAAGATTCATCCAAAACAATCCTGAATTTCAATCGGGTGTTTATCTCGATCCGGATCACAGAGCCCTAAAATTTATGGCTCATACGTATTATGATAAGTCTCTCAATGCTTTACAGATGGCTTCTAACCCCGACTATTTAGAAATTCGAAAAGCAGCTTATGAGAAATGGAGAGGAGCCTCGAATTACATCACGTTTGTTCTACTTGAAGAAGTTCTTCAGAAAAAAAGCGACACCATTCACGGCACGACCTTGACGGGAGCTTATGTTCCGGAATTTCTGAAGAAATTGAAAGCAGAGGGGTATCATATCACTCTTGTACTTTGCTATTGCGAGGACGAGATTAGGCAAGAAGCTATCGAATATCGGAATAACGAGCAAAGGTGGTATCAGTCCGTACCAGACGATGCAAGTTCAAAGGGTAAATTTTTTGTTGAGAAGTTAAGCGTCTATTTTCAATACGCCGATACGCTTCATCTGTATTGGAGCGATGATCTGATGGCTGAGGAAAGAATTGCAGCTGTTTTTGACAAAGGCGAGATGATCGTAGCCGAGGGATGCGCCTGTGTTTTGGACCGGTTTCTCAGTAAATTCGATGACGACCGCGAGACTCTTCTAGCCGAAGGTAAAATGATTCCATCCTGGGATGAACTCTTTCAGCTCTATTTGAGCAGGTTTTAAGATATCGCTTTGAGGGAAATGTTAAGGGTTGTTAAGATTGGAATTTTTACGGAGGTTAACGTGAGCTTAACGAAAAATTCACAACTGAAACAAGTTATAGGAATTATTCTAGTCGTCGTGTTTTTACTGACTATTTTTGTCTATGGAACAAGAGGATGCCGTCCTCCTCTAAACAAATGCAATCCCAGCTGTAAAGAAAAACCTGCGAAAACTTGCCAGGCAGAAAGCGGCGCCTGTCCGGTTGAAACTAACGCTGTTCTTTAAGACCTTAGAGTGTCTTCAAATCTCGAATATTAACATTCGAAATTTGAAGACATTCCCTTCTAGTCTAGTAAGCAAGCTGTAATATTTTCATATTAAAAATAGTGTTATTCCTTAGAATAGAAAACATGATCAGAGTTCTGACTGAAGAAACTATCAATAAGATTGCTGCAGGAGAGGTGATTGAAAATCCTGCGTCTGTTGTCAAAGAACTCGTAGAAAATGCTATGGATGCTGGGGCGCAAATGATCTCAATTGAGATCAAAGGCGGCGGTTTTCAACTTATCAAGATTACCGATAACGGCTCTGGCATGAACTCTGACGATGCCCTTCTCTGTTTTGAGCGGCATGCGACATCTAAAATTGCCGATATCGAAGATCTTGTTTCTTTAACATCGATGGGATTTCGGGGAGAGGCTTTGGCCTCCATTGCTTCCATTGCCAGGGTAGATCTTATCACTGCATTGCAGGATGGATCAGGGACTCATGTTGAAGTCGAAGGTGGAAAAATCCGCTCAGTCTCACCCGCTCCTCGCAATCAAGGAACGACGTTTGAAGTCCGTTCTTTATTTTATAATGTTCCTGCAAGGAAGAAATTTCAAAAACAAGCTACTGCGGCAACTGCAGAAATCCATAAACTTATCGTGACTCTTGCGCTTGCGCATCCCGAAATAGGATTTGAACTGATCTCTAATGAACAGAGCGTCTTGAAAGTTGCTCCTGCTGCCGGTACAAGATTTTCTGAAAAATTATCTACTCGGACTAGTGATCTTTTTCAGACGAGTTTTTTGTCGACAAAGCTCAAAGCAAACGGAGCCGAAAGAGACTATGTCTTAGAGGGAATTCTTGGAACGCCAGCCGACCATCGGATCAATCGGACAGGTCAGTATCTTTTTGTGAACCGGCGCCCTATTTTCTCTCCGCAGGTGACGCGCGCAATCAAAGAAGGATATGGACAGCGTCTCAACGAAGATAGATATCCAATTTTTGTTATACACCTCACGGTGCCTCCTGCTTTGCTCGATGTTAATGTCCATCCTCAGAAAAAAGAAGTCCGTTTTCAGGAGGGAGAGTTCATCCGGCAGTTTGTTAAAACTCATGTTCATAAAGCATTTGGTGGATCTGAGCCTCTTGCTCAGCAGGTCGCTTCCTACTCCTTTCCTGAATCTAGAAAAACGTGGGATGAGCCTCTGACATTTCGGGAAGAGCCCCGAGAAGTACCTGTTCTAACATCGCTAGAGCTAGTCATTGGACTTTTTGAACACTACTTGCTTTTGGATGGTTCTACGGTAGAGGGGTTTGAGCCGGGCATCGTGTGGATCGATTTGCAAAAAGTCCAGCAGCAGATGATCTATCATACGCTTAATCAACCCCAGCAAGAAGCCCTTGCTCAGGGGCTTTTACTTCCCCTAGGAATGGAGCTTAGCTCCTTTGAAGCACAGGAATTACACGTGAGGAAAGCAGAACTTGCTCGGTGTGGATTTGCTGTTGAGTGCAGTGGCAAGCAGTCGCTTTTGATTGAAGCAATTCCTCCTTTCTTAGATGAGACGGATGCCGTAGAGGCGATTCGGCTTATCCTCCAATCAGAAGAGTCTTTTCCAAAACTGTCTGAGAAAGTTGCCCGATTTGCCGTGAGAAGGAAAAAATCTTTTATGCTGCAAGAAGCTTTAACTTTATGGAGAAAGTTTAAACAATTAAACTCTCGTGAAGCCGTAACATGGACAGGAATAAATGCCATCGAAAACTTTTTTAAGTAGGCTCTCAAAACTTCAGTCGTGTTTAAAAACATGGAAGGCCGATGGATGCCTGGTCGAAAATCCACTTGATCTCTTTTATCTGACAGGGCTTCAGCTTTCTTTAGGCATTCTTGTTGTTTGCCCGGCGAAAGTGAAACTCTTTGTCGATGGAAGGTATATCGAGTTTGCCAAAAAAAACAGCCCTTTTCCTGTCGAGCTACTCTCGCAAGATGCGGTGAGTGCATTTTTGCGCCCTATCCGCACGCTGGTTTTTGATAGCGGATCGACGACAGTGCTGAGGCAAGATCAGCTCAAGACACTCTATTCCGGAGTTTTACAAGGAGTTCCACAGCCTCTAAGGGAGCTGCGGCTGATCAAAGACGCAGCGGAATTAAAATTAATGAAAAAAAGTGCAGCGGTTGTGTGGAAAGGATTTGAGCATATCCGCAAGAGTCTGAAAACGGGCGTTACGGAAAAAGAACTTGCTCTATCTTTTGAAATGTTTTGCCGAAAACATGGAGCGGAAAAACTTTCTTTCGATCCGATCATTGCCTTTGGAAAAAACTCCGCATATCCTCACTACCGTCCAGGCGACGTAAAGTTAAAAAAAGATCAGCTTGTCCTCATCGATATCGGTGTTGTTGTTGATCACTACCACTCCGATATGACCCGGACTGTTTTCTTTGGCAAACCAGACCCGCGTTTGGTTCTTCTTGAGACTGTTGTGAAAAAAGCCCATGATGCTGCATTAAAAATTTGCAAAAGTGGAACCAAGGTCGGAGATCTCGATAAGGCAGCTAGGCAGGTGATTGAAAAAGCGGGGCTGCAAGAGTTGATCTTGCACAGTTTAGGACACGGCATTGGTCTGGAGACTCACGAGTTTCCCCGACTGAAATACAAAGGGGAAGATCAAAATGTCGTTTTGCAAGAAGGGATGGTCATCACGATCGAACCGGGACTTTATTTGCCTGGCACTGGTGGAGTTCGCTACGAAGATACCATTGTGATAACTTCTAAGGGGTATACTAATTTTTATGCTTAATAAAGTTAGCATTCGGAAGAAGATCGCAATCTTTCGCACCTCACTGCTGCTGTTATTTCTAGTATTATTTGTCCCTTTCAGTAAAACATTTTTGGAGAAGATGGTTTATTATGCGATGGACCAGTCGGCTAAAGCTCTCATTGAAAAACTCCAAGAAAAAAGCGATGAAGAAGCGATGGTCGCTTATTTGGATTATCACGATCTTGGGATTTTTTTTTATAACACCCTTTTCAATGAAAAGCTACAGGCCCGCTTCGATTCTAGACGGCTAGATTTTCCTTATACCAGCGATCCTTTGGAAAGAGAAGATGTGATGGAAGCCCTTAATGCAGGAACATCTTTGCGGCGGGGAAATTCCCCTGAATCTTGGACCTATTTTGTCAGACGGTTTTCTGTGAATGGTACTTCGTATGCGCTCATGTCATCGCTTACGACAGTACAGATGTTTTCATGGGTCGGGCATTTTCGGTTCATTCTTTTAATCGTGTTCACCGCTTCTATTTTCCTCTATAGCATTATCCTATGGTGGGGCGGCTCCCGCCTTTTACGTCCTCTTTTGGACATCACGCACGCGATTAGGCCGTATGCGATGAGTAAAACAGAAGTTCTTATGCCCATCCCGACTCAAAGAAGAATGGTTCCGGAATGCAAATATCTTGCCGTGACGATCAATTCTCTCTTAGAGAAGGTCAAAGACAGCAGCCGCAACTTTGCTGAAGAGAGAAATGAGAAAGAAGCCATTTTGGAAACCCTCATCGAAGGTGTCGTTACCATCGACGCTGCAGGAATTGTCCGGTCTGTCAATCATACTGCAGCCCATATGCTCTCAGTTCCTAGAAGGCAGATGATAGGGAAGTCATTTATGCCTCCAGAGACACATCCGAGGATCGAGTTGTTCAAAAGCTGTCATGCCATCATTAAACTTGCCTTCGAGAAAGGAAATGTCGTTACCGATTCCACTTCCGTTGGAGACACGCCAAAAGTCTATCTAGATTTAATTGCCGTTCCTAAACCGTTTCACACCGGAACTATTCTTGTTCTGCAGGATAAGTCGAGCCAACAGAAAGTTGTTGAGATGGGGAAGGATTTTATTGCAAATGCTTCGCATGAGCTCAGAACGCCGATCACAATCATCAAGGGATTTGCTGAGACCCTTCAAGATCTTCCTTCCGTCTCTGTTCCAATGCTCAATGAGATCACTGAGAAAATCGTTCGAAATTGCCATCGGATGGATACGCTTGTTAAAAACCTGCTCACGCTATCCGATATCGAATATGTGCCCGATTCCCGTTTTTATCCTTGCGATGTTGTGGCCCTTGCTGATAACTGCCGTCATCTGCTTCTGACACTTTCTCCCTCGACGCGTGTAGATATTGAAAAATCTCACGACAAGATCATGATCGAGGCAGATCAAGATTTACTTGAGCTGGCCCTCATGAACCTGTTGGAAAATGGGATCAAATATTCAAATCCGCCGGCTCATCTGACAATTTATCTCAAACAGCAGGGAGATGAAGTCCTCTTTGCAATCCAGGACCGCGGCATAGGAATTCCTCCGAACGATGTCCCGCATGTCTTTGAAAGGTTTTACACTGTGAATAAAGCCCACACACGCCGTCTTGGTGGGGCAGGGCTGGGGCTTTCTATCGTGAAGACAATTATAGAGAAGCATGAAGGAACAGTCGACGTCGCTTCTGTCCTAGACCAAGGAACAACATTTACCTTCAACATCCCTACGCACTGCAGAGCCCTGGCTACGACTTAGCCATGACCTTATTCTGTTTTTCGACGTAGGTTTGACGAGACCCCTTACCTTTCTTATCGAACCAGAAAATAGTCTCGAGTTTGTTGATATCAAAATCAGGGTTGGTATGTTGTTGCAAAAGCTCTCTCAGAGTTTCTTTCGGTAGAACTTTCTTGCGGTGGTTCTCTTCCCAAGCCGCCTTTTCAGCAGCCAGAATCCGGTTTGTTGCAGCATCTCCCAAAACAGCTCGTAAGATTGGAGTTGTCGCATAGCACCATTGTATCGGGGCTTTATCAGATTTTTCGATTTTGAAATATTCTCCTAGCGGTGGGTAGCCTGTATTGGTTCCTTTAAGCATTTTGTAATAAATGTTAGAGATCACATTTTTAGGGAATAGCTGGGAAAGGTCTTCGCCTTTTTGGGAAATCATTTCCTCCAGGATCTTTTCTGCAAGATTAGGATCGCGCTCGTTTTTGTAGAAATCGGCATCTTGATAGAGGATTTGGATCAACCGGATCGCGCTATCATAGAGATTGCTTGAAGAGTTGTTGTTTAACAAAGGCCATAAATTGAATTTGGAAGACTCTAGGCCGCACCGTTTATTCCGACGGTCTTTGTAGACAGGGACTTTTCCGTTTTTTTCTTTCGGTTCACTGGATCCATCAGACTTACCATCTTTCTTTCTTGCCTGGTTTTTTTTGTAGTCAGCCTCTGCTTGTTTGCTGATCAGGCCCAGCTTGGCTCTATTTTGCGCCAAGATCACGGTTTTTTCTAAAGAAGTGCTGCGGAAAGAGGTAAATAAGAAAGAACTTCCAATAACCATTAGCAGCAGAAATGAAAGGACAAACGGTAGGAAGCTCATAGGAAAAAGGGGTAGGTGGTTTGGTCGATGGTGATTTTCATCATCAGCGGCTTTTGTTCAGGATATATCGGGACCCAAGCTCCTATTTTAGTATCGAAAAAGCTAAAGGAAAAAGATTTCGCCGATTCACACAAAATTTCCTTTCTAGCTTTTCCTTCCTCTGGCCAGGACACGAGAGCTAGACGGCCTTTATCAATGAGGAGCATCGCTTCTAGCTGGCCGCGAAAATCTTTCTCAAGATCGATTCCGTTATCATAGGAAAGGTGGCAAGCGTTGTTTTCTATTTTCAGAGTCTTGAGATGGGAAAAAATCTGCCCAAGCCTGAGCTGAAGTTTCTGACGGCTTAAAATGAGCTCTTTATCTTTGCGAAGCGCTGTTTTAGCAATGGAAAATTCCCTGAAAGAAGAAAAGAGGATCCCGATGATGACCGCAAAAAGGACCATCGAGATCACAAGCTCCATAATTAAGATGGGACGTTTTTTCATCCCTTCTATTGTCTAGGAGTCCTTGGTTTTCATCAAGAACTTGGGCGGGCTGAGGGTAAACCAGCCGAGACCGACAGCTAACAGTATGAAAATAATTAAACTGAAAATGGGGGGAAGAAGGGGTGTTGCAGAGAAGTTGACCCAGCCTACAACGCCCAAAAGGGCGACGACGACTCCTGTACAGGCATCTCCTGCGACGAGTCCCGATGATGTCAAAACACCTCGTTGGAAAATTTCTTTGTCTTTAGTCCGGCGTTTTACAAATGCGGAGACAATTCCCCCTAGCATGACAGGTGTTGTCAACGAAAGAGGAAGATAGAGGCCTAAAGCAAAAGGTAAAATGGGGATAGAGAGGAGTCTTAAAATCAGCCCAATGATCACTCCGATGGAAACTAGAACGAACGGGATATTGCCTTCGATGACGCCTTTAGCGATCAACGCCATCATCGTTCCTTGCGGAGCAGGAAGCTGGCTCGATCCGAGCCCATATGTTTGATTGAGCAGATACATGGTTCCACTGATGGCAATTGCTGGCAAAATCACACCGATGATTTCTGCAATCTGCTGATACCGAGGAGTGGCTCCGAGGAGATATCCGGTTTTTAAATCTTGCGAGGTTGTTCCTGCCATGCAGATAGCGACGCAGGCGACGATCGCCATAGTTAGTGCTGAGATTAAATAGAGCCTGTCGGTCCATCCTAATGAGACAAAGATGAGACAGGTTATCAGAAGCGTTGTGATCGTCATTCCGGAGACGGGATTGGAGGTGCTTCCGACAAGTCCGACGGTTAGCGAAGTGACGGCAACAAAGAAGAATCCTAAGATCGTCAATAGAAGAATTGTGATGATATTCATTGGCAGGCCTGGTGTCAGCCATAGTGTTAATATGATCGCAAGAGAACCTAAGATGAGCCAGCGGAGCGAAATATCTCTATCGGTTCTGCGGAGATTTTCACTTCGGCTGCCTTTAAAAAGCTCTTTAATGCTGGAGTGAACAGTTTTCCAAACAGCTGGGGCGACATTGATTAAACTAAAAATACCGCCGACTGTCACAGTCCCAACGCCGATATAGCGGATATAATTCGACCAGATTTCATCAGCAGACATTTGGGACACGGGTATTGTCGCAGGAAAAATTGCATCCATTGAAAGATCGAACATTTTTATCAGTGGAATGAGCACCCACCAGCCCATCGCACCGCCCGCAAAAATAAAAGAAGCGATTCTAGGGCCGATGATGTAGCCAACTCCAAGCAGAGCAGGAGTTGCATCGATGCTAAAGACGGTTTTTTCAAACCGTTTGATGACCCAGCTGGGTGCTTCCGGCCAAAGATTCAAAGCATTGCAGCAAATTTTATAAATAGCGCCCGTGATAATTCCAATGAAGGCCATCGCTGCTTTGGGGCCGCTTTTTTCTCCAGATTTGAGGATTTCTGCACAGGCTGTTCCCTCTGGAAAAGGAAGGACGCCATGTTCTTTGACGATGATATACCTTCTCATCGGGATCATGAATAAGACGCCTAAAACGCCACCAAGCGTCGAAAGCAAGACCATCCGCATGATCGAAACCTGCTCGCCGAGAATGAAAAGTGCAGGGACGGTAAAAATAATGCCAGCAGCGAGTCCCTCTCCGACAGAAGCAATGGTTTGGACGAGATTATTTTCTAAGATGCTTGCCTTATTGAAAAAAGTTCGCAAGATGGCCATGGATAAAACAGCGGCTGGAATGGAAGCGGAAACCGTTGTTCCGACTTTTAGACCCAAATAGGCATTGCCGACTCCGAAGATCAGCCCTAAAAAAATTCCAAGAATGACAGCGCGTATTGTAAACTCTGACATTTTCGATCCTGCAGACACATACGGCTTGAACATTCTAGACCCCTGTAAAATATTCTTTAGTACCGCATACCACTTTTTTTAGCCAGCAGGAGTTAGGCGCTCAAACTATTTTTATGAGTTATTTCGCTCAAAATATACGATAAATTATTTTAATTAACTCATTGGACATTGAGAGAATCAATTTTAAAAGGTATAATTTCGCCCATGAGCATGCAGTCCGATTATAAATACGGTTTTGTCACGAATATCGAAGCGGAGACTATTCCTAAAGGTCTAACCGAAGAGACGATCCGTTTGATTTCGTCTAAAAAAAACGAACCTGCATTCCTCTTGGAATTTCGATTAAAAGCCTTCCGTAAATGGCAAGAGATGGAAGAGCCGACATGGTCTCACGTCAAATATCCTCCAATTGATTATCAAGATATTTGTTATTACTCAGAGCCAAAAACAAAACAAAAACTCAGCAGTTTGGATGAAGTCGATCCAGAGCTCTTAAGAACATTCGAAAAATTGGGTGTTCCGCTCGATGAACAAAAACGGCTGACCAATGTCGCGGTCGATGTGGTCTTTGACTCCGTTTCACTCGGGACGACATTTCAAAATGAACTCAAAAAAGCCGGCGTTGTTCTGTGTCCGATATCTGAAGCTGTCCATCTTTACCCAGAGCTGATTGAAAAATATCTCGGTAGCGTAGTTCCGATCGGTGACAACTACTTTGCCGCACTCAATTCTGCCGTCTTTTCCGACGGATCTTTTGTGTATATTCCGAAAGGCGTCCGGTCTCCAATGGAGCTTTCGACCTATTTCAGGATCAACGATAAAGAAAGCGGCCAGTTCGAAAGAACGTTGATCATTGCAGAAGAAGGCTCGTATGTCAGCTATCTCGAAGGCTGTACAGCTCCTGCGTTCGACAAAAATCAACTCCATGCGGCTGTTGTTGAACTCATTGCGATGGACAATGCCGAAATCAAATATTCCACTGTTCAGAATTGGTATGCTGGAGATCCTAAAACAGGGGTCGGAGGGATCTTTAATTTTGTAACAAAACGAGGCCGCTGCGCAGGTTTTCGTTCTAAAATTTCTTGGACGCAAGTTGAAGCGGGCGCTGCAATCACGTGGAAATATCCAAGCTGTATTTTGCAAGGCGACGAATCAGTCGGCGAGTTTTATTCTGTTGCTCTGACCAATGGAAAAATGCAAGCCGATACGGGAACAAAGATGATCCATCTGGGAAAAAGGACCCGTTCGACCATCATCTCAAAAGGGATCTCAGCTGATCAATCGCACAACTCGTATCGCGGTCTTGTCAAAATCGCTCCAAGAGCTAAAGATGCCAGAAATTATACTCAGTGCGATTCGATGCTCGTGGGAAATCAATGTTCTGCCAATACATTTCCTTATATTGAAGTCGCTAATCGCACCTCTCAGGTCGAACATGAAGCTTCAACCTCGAAGATGAACGAAGAACAGCTTTTTTATCTGCAGTCGCGCGGCATCAGCCGTGAAGACGCAATCAGTCTTGTCGTGAGCGGATTTTGCAAAGACGTCATCAAAGAGCTTCCTCTGGAATTTGCAGTTGAAGCTCAGAAATTGCTCACATTAAAATTAGAAAACTCCGTGGGATAACATGTTAGACATTCAGGATTTATACGTTTCGATTGATGGAAAAGAGATTTTGAAAGGGTTTAGCCTAAAAGTCGACCCTGGAGAAGTTCATGCCCTCATGGGACCTAACGGCGCTGGGAAATCGACGCTTGCCAAAGTACTCGCTGGCCATCCTGCGTATGAGATCAACAGTGGCGCAATTTTCTTTGAAGGTCAAAATATCAATGAACTCGCTCCTGAGGAAAGGGCCAAGCTCGGGCTTTTCATGAGCTTTCAATATCCATTGGAAATCCCTGGCGTGACCAATTTTCAATTTCTCCATGCCTCCTATAGCGCTTGCAAAGGGACGATCACCGAAGCTGAATTTGCAAAGATTCTGCAGCAGAAGATGACGATGATGAACATGAAAGAAGAGTTCAAAGACCGCAGCCTCAATGAAGGTTTTTCAGGCGGAGAAAAAAAACGGAATGAAATTCTTCAGATGGCTGTTCTAGAGCCGAAAATGGCAATCTTGGATGAGACCGATTCTGGGCTTGATATCGATGCGATGAAAATCGTTGCAGACGGCGTGAAACAACTCCAGAATTCTGAACGTGGACTTTTACTCATCACCCACTATCAAAGACTTTTAGATTATATTAAGCCTGATTTCGTCCACGTTGTTATCGATGGGAAAATCGTCGAGACGGGCACATCAGAGCTGGCATTAAAACTCGAAAAACAGGGCTATAATGTCTATTGAGACGAGCCAAGACACTTTTCTCTTAAGCTTGCACCGCTATTTTGAAGAGATGGCAGGTCATGAGCTATTGAAAGGAATGCGTGAAAAAGCCTGGGATCATTTCCTGGAACTTGGCCTTCCAGAAAAATCAGATGAAGCGTTCCGCTATGTTCCTCTCAAACGCCTATATGAGCAAAGCTTTAAAGAAGCCATTTACGCCCCCTCCAAGGAAGAAATCCTTTCTTATATCTATCCAGAGTGCCACGGCAGCTATCTTGTCTTTGTCAATGGATCCTACAGTCCTGAGCTCTCTGATTTATCAAGTTTGTCCAAAAAAATTGTTGCTCAGCCAATTAATGATGCGATGCGGTCTTACGGCCCCTTTTTACAAAGCCGCTGGAGCAAAGCCCTCAAAGAAGAACTCGATCCTTTTGCTATTTTAAATCTTGCTGTCCATCCTCAGGGACTTTTCTTCTATGTTCCGCCTAAAGTCGTTCTAGAAAAACCGATCCAGACACTGTTTCTTAGCAGCCCGGGAAGTTTTGCTCCTGCAAGGTTACAACTTTTTTTAGCGTCTCAGGCAGAAGTCCAGTGGATCTCGACGATTGCTGGAGATGGGATTCACAATACTTTCCTCGATGTAGCTCTTGAAGATGGCGCCTCTTTCCAACAGACTGAAGTTCCCTCAAGTGGAAATGGCTGGCATCTGAATCACTTCCGTGCGACTTTAAAGCGCGATAGTCGTCTGAAATACTTTGCTTTGACTAATGGCCCTAGAATCACACGGCATAGCCTTAGAGCACAAATCCAAGGCGAGAATGCCGATTTATTGCTACAAGGGCTCTGGGACTTATCTGAGAGCTCGCAGGCTCATACGCATGTGTTTGTCGAACACGTTGCACCGCATGCAAGGTCTCTGCAGAAATTCAAGGGCGTTTTAAAAGACACCGCACAGTCGAGCTTCGAAGGAAAAATCTTTGTCCGTCCTGAAGCCCAGAAAACAGAGGCCTATCAGCTCAATCACAATTTACTTCTTAGCGAAGGCGCAATTGCCTATGCAAAACCTAATCTGGAAATTTTTGCCGATGATGTTAAAGCTTCTCATGGAGCGACCTTTGCACAAGTCGATGATGAGCAGCTTTTCTACCTGAAGAGCCGTGGGATCAGCACCGAAATGGCAAGCCAGCTTTTAATCCGCGGATTCATGCAAGAGATGATTGATCAGATCCCTCATGATTTTGTTCGCAAGGAAGTGGTTAACAATGTCTTTTAACCGCCAAGATTTTCCGATGCTTAAGAGGACAGTGCACGGCAAACCTCTGGTCTATTTAGATTCTGCAGCAACCACTCTAAAGCCTAAAGCCGTCATCGATGCGATCTCAAGTTTTTATTCAGACCATTATGGCACGGTCCACCGTGCGGTTTACGAAATGGCCGGAGAATCAACAGCAAAATACAATGCCGTCCGCACTAAGGTACAGCATTTCCTCCACGCAAAATCGTCAGATGAGATCATCTTTACTAAAGGCACAACTGAAGCCATCAACTTAGTCGCTTTTTCTTTTGGAGAGGCGTTTATTCAGCCGGGCGATGAGATTTTGATTTCCGCAATGGAGCACCACTCTAATATCGTTCCTTGGCAGCTTCTTTGTGAAAGAAAAAAGGCCCATCTTAAAATCATTCCGCTGCTCCAGAGTGGGGAGCTCGATTTAGTTGCCTATGAGAACTTATTGTCTTCCCGCACCAAGCTTGTCAGCATTGTTCACATTTCGAATGTCCTTGGGATTATCAATCCGTTAAAGACAATCATCAAAGCCGCTCATCAAAGGGGAGCTAAAGTGTTTGTCGATGGAGCCCAAAGCGCTCCTCACGTAAAAATAGATGTCCAAGATCTCGATTGTGATTTCTTTGCTTTCTCAGGTCATAAAATCTATGGACCAACGGGGATCGGCATTCTCTATGGAAAAAAAGAGCTTTTAGACCAGATGCCTCCTTATCAAGGCGGTGGCGATATGATCCAGACGGTGACATTTGAAAAGACGACGTATCAACCTTTGCCGCTTAAGTTTGAAGCGGGTACGCCGATGATTGCCGAAGTGATCGGCCTTGGTGCTGCTCTAGACTACGTTCAGTCTTACGGCCTGGATAAAATCCATGCCTACGAAACAAGCCTGATGCAACATGCTCTAAGAAAATTAACTCAAATTGAAGGGATCTGTATTCTTGGACCTATCGAGAACCGGACATCTCTGATCACTTTCAACATTGAAGGCGTACATCCCTTGGATGCCGCTACTTTACTTGACCTGCAAGGCATTGCTGTTCGTTCAGGACATCTTTGCGCTCAGCCGCTTCTGCAGCACTTTGGCTGCAGCGCGACCTTAAGGCTGTCTTTGGCTTCTTACAACACTGTCGAAGAGATCGATTTCTTCTGTCACTCTCTGGAAAGAACAGTATCTACACTTACACCCACTGTGTCATAGCAAAGTAAGGGTCTGTCACTGCGGTAGGTGAAAACAGCAGGCCGTTGTTTTCCAAAAGCTTTCTGATCACTTCATAATCTAAAGCATCGACATCGGTGATTTTGCCTTGCAAGCTGTCGGCTTCTGCGGGCTGTATCGGTATGAGGATCCAGGTGTATTTTGAAGTTTCGAGGATCACAACAGCTCTTTGCCCTAGGATGGATGGTGCAAACTTCAAGTTATGGCGTTCCAAGACTTCTTCTACCATTGTAGGAGCTTTAGAGTTAACGGATGTGACTCTTTCGCTGAGGTTGTATTGGATGTTTTGAGAATCAACTGGGATTTTGCGAGCAAGCCATGCACTTTGTTCGGTGCGAAGAAGTTGCACGCCTTTCCCATTCCACTCAGTGGTGAGATTAGTGAAATCTGCGGGCGGGATATTTGCTCTTTCAAGAGAGTCTGAAATGCTATCTAGTGCCATAGGATCTCCTAGTAATTTTTATTAGAGAGCTGATCTCATCGGATGAGCAGCTACGCTTGCACGAATATCGTAAAATAGAAAAATTTTTGCAAGTGTTTTTGAAAAATATTTTTTGTCTAAAGCGGCAGTTGCAAAACCCCTTGCTCCAGAAAAAGAAAAACCCAGGTCAAAAGACCTGGGTTATACATTCACAAGCTGTGCTTGGGTGTATTAGAAATCGAAACGAGCTTGGAGAGAAAGACCGCTCACAGCGAGGTCGCCTGAGTTATAAGCGAATTTGCCTGGGTTTGTTCCATTTACAAAGTTCATGTCTTTTTCAAATCCAATCAGCGAAGTTTGTTCCCAACCTAATTGGAGGCGGACGCGGTAAGCATCGTTGCAGCCAAAGAGATGATCCCAACGGAGTCCGAGAGCCAGATCTACCATAGGGCGTACAGCTGACCATGCATTATGGATATGTTGAACGCGCGCTCCAGCAGAATTATCTTGGTGAGAGTGCAGTCTTTGCTTTCCATAGAGCAGAGACAGTGCGAGGTCGCCAAAGAAGCTCCAGCCGCTGCCGAGGCCCCATTGTGTATCGAGACCGCCGCGGAGACCGCCAGCACGGAAACGATTGTGATCATGGCCGCCTAATTTTATTGCATCGCTGCTATATTTGAATTTGAAAGCGCGATTGAACCAAGCAGCACGACCGCCTACGAAAGGACGGAGTGTGAGCCACTTACTAACGAAGAACTCACGGCCCATTTCAAGGTCGAGGAGGTTCATATGGAGAGTTGCTTTTCCTTTAGCTGATGGGAATGCAATCGGAACTCCACCTTGAGTTGCAGCTAACGTCGCGAGGACAGTTTCAGGTGCAATAGGTTTTTCATTCTTTGTCTCATGAGCTTGGAACCATGTCCAATTGAGGAGCATATCCCAACCGTCATGAGGAAGGTTGTATCCAATTCCTGCGCGGAATCCCCAATCCCAGCTGTAGTCGACGTTTTTGACTCGTCCATCAACAACAGTAGCGCCTGCAACAGCTGCCGTATTGTTTTTGATTCCGTAAGAGAGGCAGTCTTCCGTTGCGTGCATGTAGAGAGCTTCGGCTTGGACCCAAAGATCGACGCCATCTCGTACAACAGGACGTGCTGGAGGATTGATCATTCCGTTTGAACCACGACGTTGCTCAAGAGCGCTGACGCGGTTTTCTAGATTGCGCATTTGCATTTCGTCTGCAGAGCAGATAACACTTGAGAGTGTTGTGACTGCTGCCAACACGGGCAACATTTTTTTCAGTCCGAATTTCATATTGATCCCCCTGGGTTTGGATCGGTTGTTCATTTTAAAGTAAGCATTCTCCTAGTCTCTTACTAGGCGAAGAGAAATCTCTTCAAAGGAAACAGG
>CAZFXE010000011.1:0-21957 GCA_964522945.1 uncultured bacterium | reverse complement strand
CATATTAGATTCAATATGTCTAAAAATTTTTGTGCATTTGTAGCAAGATTGAGTAGCAAAGCGTCCTGATCATACGTTGCAGACGCTCTCTAATCATTTACACTTGTTAAAAAATTGATCCTGAACTACTATTACTCCCTTAATATTGTTATTACTTGGAGCAACAATGGTACGTTATACTGGCCCTAAAAATCGTATTGCAAGACGTTTTGGCGTGAATATCTTCGGACGCGCTCGCAACCCTCTTCTGCATAAAGCGAGTCCTCCTGGCCAACACG
This sequence comes from uncultured bacterium, assembly GCA_964522945.1. Lineage (GTDB taxonomy): Bacteria > Chlamydiota > Chlamydiia > Chlamydiales > Rhabdochlamydiaceae > PALSA-1444. The sequence continues at coordinate 21,679 of CAZFXE010000011.1, read as the reverse complement.
GGGCTAAACGAAAAAAGAAATCTGATTATGGTACCCAGCTAGATGAAAAACAAAAGCTGAAGGCTATCTACGGCATGATCACTCAGAAACAACTCGTGCGCTACTACAAAGAAGCTCTCCAGAAAAAAGGCGTGACTTCTCATATCTTCCTACGCCGTCTTGAGTGCCGCCTTGATAACATTGTTTATCGGCTTAAGTTCGCACCAACGATTTTCGCAGCACAACAGCTCGTTTCCCATGGACACGTCTACGTCAACGGCAAAAAAGTCGACCGACGTTCTTTCGAAGTCAAAGCAGGAATGGCGATCTCAGTCAAAGCTAAGTCTCAAGCAATGGGCCTCATTAAAGAGTCAGTTGCTAATACTTCAAGAGATGTTCCAGAATATCTCGAGCTCGATGCAGCAGCCTTTAACGGAAAACTCTTGAGCGAGCCTCATCTCGATCAGATCCCTTTCCCAATGCCAATCAATATCGCGATGGTTTGCGAGCATATCGCCCACACGAACTAAGTCTAGAAAGACAACTTTTAATGAAAAGACCTCCTTTTTGGGAGGTCTTTTCATTTCTAGACTAATCGATTAGAACGAATTCCTTGATTAATGAAGAGAATATCCGGCGTCGGAGGATTTTCTTGCGCCTTGACCCTTTGCAGCCAGACGGCATAGGTTTTCTTTTCATACTCATTCCGCCTTTTGAGATGATTCAAAACATGACCATAATGAAGCGCTGCATCAACAAGACTTCCACTTAAAAAACACAAACAATACTGCCTTAGATCTAATTCGTATTTGATTTGCTCTTCCCTAGCTCGATAATTAAAGTAGTCTTGAGGATTTATTTTTTTAGAAGGCCTTTCTGACCGGAGCTTGAATAATTCTAATTCTCTTGTCTTTTGAAATGTAGAAACTTTGTGCTGATTCCAAACACTCCCCTCTTTCTCAGGAGAAATTCTGCCCTTTTCTTTGTCTGTTAGGTCGTTCTCTTCGATTCTCATTTCCATTTAAAATAGCAGATTAGGAATTTTTCCTTTATCAACATTTTTTTGTCTGGTGATTTTTAAGGCATCGTTAAGATAATGTATAGGCGTGTTAATTGATTTAACGTGCAACCAAAAAGGAATCTAAAATGAAAACAACATCTTTGACATTGCTCACAACAGCAATGCTTTCTCTTTCTTCATTTGTATCAGCTGATGCTGCTCCGGAATGTGAAGTAGAAATCGCAAAAACTGAAACAACAAATGATAACCGTTTTTATGCAGCGCCAGAATTTATGTGGTCACATTTCCACGGTCCAGTTGAAACCGATTCATTCGACTTCAGCTTGAACCAAAACGTTTATTACGGTGGATTGAGATTCGGACATGAATATCTGAAGCCTCAAGCGTTTTACTCAAACACAGACATCGTTGCTCTTTTGGGAACAACACACTCGACCGCACAAAATAACGAAACGAATACAAAGCTGTGGGATCGTACTCGTGAAACATTCAAAGGCGAGCGCGGACACCTCTGGACTAATGCTGAGCAACGGTTTGGTTATACCTTTGCTAGCTCGCTTGCTCCTAGCTGCACAGTTTCCGTTTACGGAGCGCCTGGTTTCCACTACGAACACGTCAATGGAAAACACGCTTACTGGTACTATGCTGCAACTGGCTTGAAAACTGTTCAACAGTTCTCTGACAGCTTCCATCTCGGATGCGACTTGAAAGTGATGTATGCTTTCGGAGCCCAAGATAAAGACAACATGGCGCTTCCTACAACCTTAGGAAAAAACCAATTCTGGGGTTATGAAGTTGGAGTTCCATTTGAATGGAAACTCGGAAAAGAGAAAGCCTTTGATGTCCAATTGAAGCCTTATCTCCTCAAACTCAACATGAACAGCCAAGAAACAATTCTCGGCGCACGTCTTGAGTTAGGATATAACTTCTAAGCTTTCAAAAGCTGCCTTTGATGTCCCTGCAAAGTAGTATTCTATTTTGCTAGGGACATCTTCTACATACTCCGTATTATAATAATTAATTTACAACTTCATGCCATCAGAAAATTAATTGATAATTATTTGTTTTGATTAATTTAATGAAGACATAAACTTATGGCCGTGAGTGTTTAACGTGTAAAACAAAGGAGTCTAAGATGAAAACAACATCCATGACACTATTGGTAACAGCGTTGCTTTCTCTAACCGCATCTGTGAAAGCAGATTGGTTGCACCTGGTTGAAGTACATGATACGGAGACCTCAGTAAACAACCGTTTTTATGTAGGACCCGAATTCATGTGGTCTCACTTCAAAGGAGGATTGACAAGCCAATCCTATGACTTCAGTCTCAAGCAAAATGTCTATTACGCAGGATTGAGATTCGGATACGAATATCTGAGGCCTCAAGCCTTTTATGCCAATACAGATGCGATTGTAGCTCTTGGAGCAGATCACGATCATCTCGTTGCAGAAAAAGATGAGATTGCTGCCGACAAGAACATCGCAGGCCATATCAAGGAAGCTTTCAAAGGCCATCGGGGACGTTTATGGATCAACCTTGAGCAATGCTTGGGATTCACCTTGGCTAGCTCTAGGATTCCTAGCTGTACTGTCTCTGTTTATGGAGCTCCAGGTTTCCACTTTGAACATGTCAAAGGAACTAAAGCGCATTGGTGGTATGTTGCAACTGGGATAAAAACATATCAACAATTTACAGATAGTTTCCATCTCGGATGCGATTTTAAAGTCATGTACGCTTTTGGCGCCCATGACCAAGGAACGTTAATCCTTCCTACAACGTTAGAAAAGAAAAAGTTCTGGGGTTATGAAGTTGGAGTCCCTTTTGAATGGGCACTCGGCAAATGTCACATTTTTGATATTCAGCTGAAGCCTTATCTCCTCAAACTCAACATGAACAGCCCCGAGACTATTCTCGGCGCACGTCTTGAGTTAGGATATAACTTCTAAGCTTTCAAAAGCTGCCTTAGCACATAAGGCATAATGCCCCCATGGCGGTAGTATTCTACTTCGATGGGGGTATCTATTCTGACCTTTAATTTAACTTGTTTCTTCTTCCCGTCTTTTTCAATCTCCAATGTGACATCTTGATGTGGTTTTATCTCGGTAAGTTCTACCGAAAAAACTTCATCGCCTTTAATTCCTAGAGACTCAAAACTCTCATCGTTTTTAAATTCCAGCGGCAGAACTCCCATGCCAATCAAATTGCTTCGGTGGATCCTTTCAAAGCTCCGGGCCACAACAACTCTGACGCCCAGTAGCGCAGTTCCTTTAGCTGCCCAGTCCCTAGAACTTCCCATTCCGTAATCTTTTCCTGCAAAAATAATCAGTGGAACATTCTTCTCTTGATATTTCATCGCAGCATCATAAATCGGAAGGAGAGTTCCCTCAGGCATCAGCTTGGTGTACCCACCTTCTTTTCCATCGGCCATTTTATTTAAAATCCTGACGTTGGCAAAGGTGCCCCGCATCATCACATTGTGATTGCCCCTGCGGCTTCCATAACTATTAAAGTCTTGTTCTTTGACACCGAGCGATAAGAGATATTTTCCAGCAGGCGTCTTTTCTGAAAATGCCCCAGCTGGAGAAATATGGTCCGTCGTCACAGAATCGCCAAAAAGCGCTAAGGCCCGCATATTTTTAAGTTCTTTTTGCGGCGGCAGGTCCAATCCAAATTTTTCAAAATAGGGAGGCTTTTGAATATAGGTGCTCTTGGGATCCCATCCATATTGCGCTGTTTTCTTCATCGCGATCTCTTGCCAGACAGGATTGTCCTGCATGATATGCGCATACCTTTCTTTGAACATCGACGGCTGAAGAAATTTCTTAATCTCTTCTTGGATCTCTTGCGATGTCGGCCAGATGTCTTTCAAGAAAACAGGCTTGCCTTGGCTGTCCTGTCCAAGCGGCTCTTTTTCCATATCGATATCGATACGGCCCGCTAGAGCAAACGCCACAACTAGAGGTGGAGACATTAAAAAGTTTGCTTTGACAGCTCCATGGATCCTGGCTTCAAAATTTCGATTGCCGCTCAGCACGCTTGCAGCAACTAAGTCATATTCCTGAATCCCTTTTTCAATCCTTTCTTCTAAAGGCCCGCTATTTCCAATGCAGGTCGTGCAGCCATAGGCAACCAGCTGAAATCCGAGCTGGTTCAAATACGGTTGCAATCCGCTTTTATCTAGATAATCGGTCACCACGCGCGATCCCGGTGCCAAGCTTGTCTTGACCAGAGGATTAACAGTCAGTCCTTTTTCCACAGCTTTTTTAGCCAAGAGTCCAGCGCCGATCATCACACTCGGATTACTCGTATTCGTGCAGCTGGTGATCGCAGCGATCACGACCGATCCATGGCTCAGTACCATTTCAGCTTTTGACTCATCATCATATCCGGGACTTGCCACGGGTTCGTTGAAGGGCCGGTTCGTGACCATCTCCTCTTCGCTCCACCCTTGAGGTTTTTGTCCATTGCCCATGCTATGGGTCCCTCCAGTATCATGCGGAGGAGAATAAACACCGCCAGCATGGATAAAGACACGTCTTGCATGTTCCGCTTTATCTTTGCCGTAGCCGCCTTCAGAAATTGGCGATGTCATCAATTTATGAAACTTTTCTTTTAATACATCGAGATTGATCCGGTCTTGCGGCCGTTTAGGGCCTGCGACACACGAAGAGACTGTTTTCAGATCAAGCTCGACGACTTTCGTGTAATCAATTTCACCCTTCTTAGGGATGCCAAATAACTTTTGGGCTTCTAAATAAGCTTTGACTTCCGCGACATGTTTTTCATCTCTGCCTGTCATGCGCAGGTAATCGAGCGTTTTTTCATCGCAGGGGAAAAATCCCATCGTCGCACCGTATTCCGGTGACATATTTCCAATCGTGGCTCTATCAGCCACCGACAAAGAAGAGGTCCCCTCTCCAAAAAATTCGACAAACTTGCCGACGACTTTTTCTTTCCGTAAAAGTTCAGTGATCCGCAGCGTCAAATCAGTCGCTGTTACGCCTTCTTTCAAACTTCCCATTAAATGGACCCCGATCACTTCTGGAGTTTGGATTGAGACCGGCTGCCCGAGCATCGCAGCTTCTGCTTCGATGCCTCCGACTCCCCAGCCGACCACTCCCAGTCCATTGATCATCGTCGTATGAGAATCTGTTCCAACAAGCGTATCGGGATAAAGAACGGTCTTATCGCCTTGTTTTTCACTGATCACCACGGAAGCGATATTTTCTAAATTGACCTGATGGCAGATCCCGATCCCCGGCGGCACGACTTTAAATGTCTTAAAGGCCTCTTGGCCCCATTTCAAAAATTCATATCTCTCGCGGTTCCTGTCAAATTCAATCTGTAAATTGAACATGAAGGCATCTGTTGTTCCCGACCGATCGACTTGCACTGAATGGTCCACCACGAGATCAACGGGGACTTGAGGCTCGATGAGCCCTGCTTTAAATCCCTGCACAGCCACCGCATCTCGCATGGCTGCTAAATCGACTAAAAGAGGCACTCCTGTAAAATCCTGCAGCAGCACCCGTGCGACAACAAACGGGACATCTCCATCAGATGGTTTTTGAGGGTTCCACTTGGCAAGCTCTTTGATATCGTCGTCTTTGACTTTCATGCCATCGTGGTTTCTAAGCAACGATTCGAGCATGATCCGGATCGAGACCGGCAGCCGGCTGATCTTGCCAACGCCCTGCTCTTCTAAGGCAGGAAGGGAATAATAGAATTTTCCCTGGCCTAAAGATTTTAATGCCTTAAATGGATCGCCCATATGTAACCTCTTTGAACCTATCTCAGTAAAAAGGTTCTTTTTTACTCATATACTTTAAACAATGGATATTTTCACTTCTTTCTGTAAAATCTATAGGATGAGTAAGAAGATTTCATTTTATTCACTCGTTATTTTGATCATTGCTGCGATCGACAGCATCCGGAACCTGCCAGCTGCTGCGTTATTCGGCAGCTCGATGATTTTCTTCTTTGTCTTCTCAGCATTGGTTTTCTTGATACCGACCGCCTTTATCGCTGCTGAACTTTCTGCGACGTTTCCAGAAAAAGGCGGAGTCTATCACTGGGTTCGAACAGCTTTTGGCGAAAAATGGGCAATGCTTGCCATCTGGCTTCAATGGATCAATACCATGGCCTGGTATCCCACCATCCTCTCGTTCATTGCTGGTACGGCTGCTTACTTAATCAATCCCGAGCTTGCCCAGAACAAAGCTTATCTTGTGAGTTTTATCCTGATTGTCTTTTGGGGACTGACGCTTATCAACCTCAAGGGACTCCACATTTCAGCCCTGATCAACAACATCTGCGCGATGATCGGCACGATCATCCCAATGATTTTCTTGATCACTCTGGGAATTATCTGGGTCTGCAAAGGCCAGCCGCTCCAGATCCACATCAGCGCTGACAATTTGATCCCTTCCTTATCGCATTCGACCAATTGGATCTCGTTGATTGCCATTATGGCCTCTTTCCTAGGTATGGAGCTCTCCGGCGTCCATGTCAATGACATCAAAAATCCTCAGAAGAACTTTCCACGCGCTGTCTTTCTCTCAAGCTTCTTCATTTTTGCAACGATGGTCTTAGGATCCCTTGCGATTGCTTTTGTCCTGCCTGAAAAAAATATCAACCTCGTTTCCGGCGTCATGCAAGTTTTCAGCAACTTCTTTGAAGTCTTCGGCATCCGAGCCCTAACACCCGTGCTCACTTTAATGATCGTCATCGGATCGATCGGATCGATCACCAACTGGCTGATCTCTCCTGCAAAGGGCCTGCTTCATGCAGCAGAGTTTGGATTTTTACCGCCGTTTTTCACCCACAAAAATAAAGCCGGTGTTGCTTCTCATATCCTTTTAGCCCAAGCGATCTTAGTCAGCCTTTTCTGCCTGATCTTCCTCTTAGTGCCCAGTGTGAACGCTTTCTACTGGTTTTTGACAGCTCTAAGCACCGAGCTCTATATGATCATGTACATCTTGATGTTCTGCTCTGCGGTTAAACTCCATTATTCCTACACCAACCGGCCCAAGACTTTCAAAATCCCCGGAAAACACTGGGGCATGTGGATCACAGCTCTCTTGGGACTTTTTGGATGCACGACCACGATCATCGTCAGCTTCTTTCCACCGGGTAATGTCGACATCGGCAGCTCATCCCGTTACTTGTCGATGATCTGCATTGGCAACCTCGTCACGCTTACTCCTGTCTTCCTCTTTTATCTGTACAAAAGAAGAAGCTTAACTAAGAAGCATTAAGAAAATTTCTCTTGTTCAAATGTAAATTATGAAGCTGTAAAGGCTTGTGCTCGAAAGATGCCTTTCGTGCTTTCATGATCTGTTGAATGTTAAATTCCCTGAAAATATCACGGAAAATCTGGTTGTTGATCTTCAGTTTCTCTAGAATAAAAAGACGAATCAGAAGCTCCAGAGAAGGATTGCTTTTAGCCACCCTATTCTTGGTCTTTTCCCAGTTTATCACAGCAGCATGAGTCACCCCAAAATGCTTTCCAAAAGCATCCAGAGTCATCTCAAAATAGGTTCGGATGAAACATACTTGATTCCCAGAAAGAGGGAAAGACATGTCACATAGCTCCAGAAGAACTGCTTTTTGGAGTTCATTGAAATCAATTGCCGGAGTCCAAACATCCCTGACTTTGACCATTGGAATATTGAACAAAACAATGGGAAAACCCAGCCCTTCATACCTGAACTTTTTTACTCGTTTTTTTTCCATATTTTACCCTCGGCTTCCAGTGATTTCTATAACTGTGGTAATTATGTGTTGCCCCCCGAAAACTGGACAGTGGAATAAGAAATTAAATCGCGTGTGTTTTTCTGTCCAATTTTTTGTCGGCAGCGCAGCACTTATATTTAATGGTGAGCAAGATGCCGTGTGGAAGTGATCGATTGAAAAATGAGAAGGACGCATTTTCCGTAGCCTAGGTCTTCCTGAAAGACCTGCTGATAGGCCAGAATTTTTTATCCTGGAAGGCGTGTCATATGAGTGAAAAGAGGGTTTTTTTGCAAATTCCCGCGCTCTAGAACAAGTTCGTTTAAGACAGATTCATAGTCCGGAACGTTTATAGGTTTTGCTAGCTTACAGCTGGGAACGCCCCCTTCTGAATCCATATAACTAATACTAATGGATTCTTCTTTATCACCAACAAAAATTACCTTATCAATTGGAATTTTAAAGAATTCATAATTTTCTTTTACCATATCACGATATTGTTCTGGGATAATCACGCAAATAATCCTATCGCTAGAAACGCCGGCTCGCCTGGTTTCTTTACATCCAATATTTAATGCGCCTATATCACTAATATCAGCTGTCAAATCAAAAACAAAAAGAGCCGACTTATGTACTTTTTCTTGAAGGTTCTGTCTAAAAATCTCATCTATGGAAATAATATTTCTCAGCGTAGCAGACTCTATGCTCACTCGGTTTATGAGGCCAATTGTTTTTTCGAAAATTTGAATATCTTGTTCACGACGTTTAAGCACTTCATCTATAATACCTCCAGAGCCAACAGTTTCTTCAGAAACAATACTTAGGCCGCTATTGGCCGCTTTGTCAAATAAACTATTCTTAATTCCATGAACTTGGTAAATGCAATTTAGAGCAAGTGCCTGAGTGGATTGAGTGTCATAAGACTTAGCAACATCCGTTTGCTCTATTACTTTTTCTAGTTTTTGCCCAGAAACAGCTCCGAACTCGAAAAAACTAGCAATTTTTTGGCATACAGGGTTAACGGGGTTCACAATTTATCCTTGTTGATAATTCATAACATCACGCGTAGATTTTTAAATTTCTTGCGATACGAGCTTATAAAGTTCTCGTACCTTGCAAAAACAAATTTTGCAACATCTTTTGAGTGGAGAAAACAAAAAGATCCTGAAGCTATAACTACCAGTCAAAGAGCAACACGACGTTTTTAAATGTCGGTTTTGATAGGCTCTTTAGCCTGAATAAACCAAGTTTGAAATAGTTCTAACGCTTGTTTAGAAACATTTAAACTTTTATTGGTTTCTTGATTCATAGCGGTAGCTTTATCACCCGGAAGGGTTATGTCCCTAATTTTTATTTTTGAGGCGCGACTAATAGCAAACAAAGGAAACCCTGTATGCAAGTAATTTACCTCGCTATCAATAATTTTCCTGACGGTGCATAAAAGCTCTGTTTCTGGGAAAACTATTGCCTTTAATTCAGAATAATAATTAACGAATGCCTTTAATTCAGAAAAACAATTAATGAAAATTGGATCTTTTTCATAAAAAGGGCCTAAGAATTTTTTGTACGTTTTAAATAGCTCTTGTGCTTTTTCTTGTGAGGACAGCCCTCTAAGAGGTGCCTCATTATCAACTATAAGCTGCTTAAAAAATGAGGCAGCTTTTTCTAAGTGCTGATCCAGGTGTAGCTGTCTTATAAATGCACGTACAAACTCAACAATTTTTTGTGTTTCTGGAAAGACCTCCAAAATATCTTTAATATCGATCTTAATATTCTGAATTGCCGAACTTGCTTCGTCTATTTTAGAACTGTCACCAGGTAAAGGTAACGCGGATTCCATTTTTTTGGACGAAGTTAAATCAACAGCCTGATTTTGCTTGGAAAACTCATCCCTCTTCAAATGAAGAAAACAAGAATCCTCGGATCGCCTATCCATATTAATCATATTGTTCCTCCTGTTTGACCTGAAGTAGACTATTTAGACGCTAAGTTTGCCTATTTGAGAATTAAAAATCTATGTAAACCCTCTGACAATATAAAGATTTAAACAGCCCAAAGAACCCAGGACTCCGACATTAAAAAAAGATTTTTGAATGATCAAGTTCTAGTATTTTAAACACCCATGAGATTATCCCACACTTGATCGCAAATTGTGACTCACTTACATTTTTGTTGCCAAATATTTTTTCTATACCCCTCTGTGGAATATTTAAATAAAATTTAGGCAAAAATTGAGTGGGCTTGTCTAGATGTTGCAGATGTTTTATACTCTTTATTTTTTACGAGGACTTTTGTGTCAAAAACACCCGCAGATAAATTGCTCATCGGCGCCCATACTTCTGCTCAAGGAGGGCCCCATAACGCTCTCCTCGAAGGCCAGGAAATTGGCGCGACGACCATCCAATTTTTCACCGCAAATCAAAAGACCTGGCATGGAAAAAAACTAACTCCTGAAGCGATTGAGCTTTGGGAAGATGCCCGAAAATCGACTGGCATCAAAGACGTCATGAGCCATGACAGCTACCTCATCAACCTCGGCTCCCCTGACAAAGAAGGGCTCCAAAAAAGCCGCAATGGCTTCAAAGAAGAACTTGAAAGATGCCACCTGCTCAAAGTCACTTTTTTAAATTTCCACCCAGGGGCAGCACTAGCTGGCTCTGAAGACGACTGCCTTAAGACCATCGTCGAAAGCCTCGTCGGATTCGAAGATCTCGTAGCAAAAGGCAATACACGGCTTCTGTTAGAATCGACAGCAGGACAAGGCTCATCTGTTGGCAATCGCTTTGAACACCTCGGTTACATCGTCGACATGGTCCAGAAAAAAATCCCGATCGGTGTTTGTCTTGACACCTGCCACTTATTTGCCGCCGGCTATGATATTTCCACAAGAGCAGGATGGGAAAAAACCCTGAAAGAATTCGACAAACACGTCGGACTCAAACACCTCTACGCCCTCCATGTCAACGACTCTTTAAAACCTCTAGGCTCTGAAGTCGATCGGCATGCTCCTTTAGGAAAAGGGCTCATTGGCATCGAATGCTTTAAAGTCATGATGGAGCTGCCAGAACTAAGAGAGCTCCCGAAATATTTAGAAACCCCGGAAGGGCCTCCCCTCTGGAAAGAAGAAATTAAAATGCTGAGAGAATTTGCAAAATGCGAACAAAAATAAAAGACATCACGCCTTCTATGCTCGGAAAACCAATCACCATCTGCGGCTGGGTACGTACTGTTCGGGATCAAAAAAACTTTCCATTTATCGAAGTCAATGACGGCACGACACTTTCCGGCCTCCAAGTCATTGCTGACAATGCACTTCCCGGCTACGAAGAGATGATGAAAAATCTCACGACGGGAGCTTCCGTTGTGGTCCAAGGAAATCTCGTTGAAAGCCCTGGAGCTAAACAAAAATGGGAAGTCAAAGCCGCCTCTTTAGAAATACTCGGCCTTTGCTCTGCAGAAGACTATCCGCTCCAGAAAAAAAGACACTCGTTTGAGTTCCTCCGGACCATTGCCCATTTAAGACCCAGGACAAACACCCAAGGCGCAGTGACCCGCGTTAGAAACGTTTTAGGCTTTGCAACCCATGAGTTTTTCCAAAAAGAGGGATTCCTCTACGTCCAAACTCCCATCATCACAGGATCTGATGCCGAAGGCGGAGGCCAGCAATTTACCGTCTCCGGTTTCAACTTAAACCAGCTCCCAAAACTTAGCGATGGCAAAGTCGACTTCTCTCAAGACTTCTTCACGCGCCAGACTTACCTCACTGTTTCTGGACAGCTTGGCGGCGAGGCAATGGCATGCGCTCTTTCCGATGTTTACACCTTCGGCCCGACATTCCGTGCAGAAAACTCCAATACCTCGCGCCATTTGGCTGAGTTTTGGATGATTGAGCCTGAAATGGCATTTGCCGATCTCAAAAAAGACATGGAAGTCGCAGAAAGCTATCTGAAGTTCATCGTCAATGCCGTCTTAGAAAGATGTCCTCAAGATTTAGAATTCTTCGATGCCTTCATCGAAAAAGGACTCATTGAAAGGCTGAAAACTGTCGCCTCTACACCCTTTGAGCGTCTGACCTATACCCAAGCAATCGACATCTTGAAAAAATCGGGCAAATCTTTTGAGTATCCCGTTGAGTGGGGCGCTGACCTTCAGTCTGAACACGAGCGGTACTTAGCAGAAGAATACTGCAAAAAACCTGTCATCCTCACTGACTATCCAGCAAAGATCAAAGCGTTCTACATGCGCATGAACCCCGATGGAAAAACCGTTGCTGCAATGGATGTGCTTGTCCCTAAGATCGGAGAGATCATTGGCGGCAGCCAGCGTGAAGAAAGACACGACCTCTTGAAACAAAAGATCATCGACTACGGCCTCAACGTTGAGGACTATTGGTGGTATCTGCAGCTCCGTCAATACGGAAGCGTACCCCATGCCGGATTTGGAGCAGGCTTTGAAAGGCTCGTTCTTTTTGCAACAGGCATGGAAAACATCCGTGATGTAATTCCTTTCCCAAGATATCCTGGACACGCAGACTTTTAGGAGTATTTATGTCAATGAGAGCAGTTGTAGCCTCTGTTTTCGCCCCAGACTCTTATAAGTGTTACGCAGAATGCGATAACTTCGATTACCAAGATTTGATTGTCACTAAATGCAATCATATCTTCTGCAGAAACTGCCTTGCAACTTGGTTCAAGAAAAAACAGAATTGCCCCCTGGATAGTAAAGTCCTTGCTCTCATTACAGCTAAGAATGTCAGACATACAGATGAAGATCAAAAAATCACTGAGAACAGCAATGAAGGTATGCAATACACCAGTCTTAAATTATATTTAGAAAGATTTATCTATTACATCCAAAAGAATTTACCTACCTTGCAGGAGGCGTTGGCTGCTGAAAAAGTCATGAAAATCTCAAGCTGTGGACGATTAAAAGAGAATCCAAAGCCCGATTCACAAGGATCTGATGAAGATCAATGTTCAGTATGTATCACGTCATTCCCACAGATGTACTTTATCACCCAAGATACAGATCAAACTAAAATCGGACGCTTCATGCACGAGAATTGTTGGCAAAATATAGTCGATGACAAAAGTCTCATCTTAGATATTTCTGTCCGCGACGTGGTCAAAGTTGCACAGCAATTAACCCCTCCACAAGAGCTTCCCAAGGAGCCTTCCAAACCAGCTTCGCCGGTCAAGGTCTTCTTTGTGGCAATCATTCTTCCGGTGTCGATTTGGGCACTCGCGATGAACACACGGATCTACCACAATAAGAACTTTGTGCTCTTTGTGCTTTCGATTCCTGCGCTCATTATTTTAAAGGTGCTCAGTTTAATCCTGAACGGATTAACGGCCGTCTTTACTGCCAAACCTATTTAGTTGCCTCAAAAAGCCCTCTCTGAGGCCCTTGCTCGACCAGATACATCCAGATTTGATAAGCTTTCATGCCACCATCTAAGAGTTCTTCTGCTTCTACAGCATCGCATTTACCCTTCAAGACTTTGGCCTCTAATTTTTTAGAAATAGCCATCTGGACTAGGGCATCGGGTCCGAACGCCCGTTGATAGCAGATACCAAAAACATGATTTGCAAAGGTGCTTACAGGATAAAAGATCCAGCTCGTTAGAGGCAATAGCTTAGTGATCATAAAAGGCACCAATTTTCCTGAATGGAATAGATACACATAGATCCGTGTATTCACCACATAAGCTACCACATCCGCAATGCGCGTGTAGGCTCCACTTGAAATTTGGACAACAACAGCGGGCATGCGTCCAACCACTGCAGTGCTAAACGAGATAAAGATAGGTGAAGCGAACAATTGTCCTGCAAGTGCAATGGTTTTATTAACGGCAAAGTAAGAAACAACGCCAACCGCGATGCTCACTCCACATTTCACTCGTTCGTCCGTGAAATGGTCATTAAATGTTCTTTCAACTTTAAAAACCTCCCTTTGGAACTGTGCGTCCCGGGTGTTCAATACCGGTTCAAAGTGTTGAAGCTGCTCGATGATTTCTTTTTTGCTCTTAATGTTGCATTTGCTAAAAACCTCTTGGAAGATCTGGGCATAGAAACGTTTTTTTCCATCGACAAATTGCGGAAGAGGTTCAGATTCGCCCTGCATTACTGCCTGTGAAGCGCTCAAGGAATGCATCACCGATGCCATAGGATCCAATTCATAGCCCTTTGTATTGCGTAAGTGATCTTGAGCCAGTGCCTCGATAATACGGAGCTGCGTCTTTTGCAGACCACGATCTTGCAAAGGAGCATCTAACATGCCCGTGAGAGCAAACAGATGAGAGAGAGTAGGAGCGCTTTCCTTGTACTTAGCAACGACATCCGCGTCCAATTCAGCGTACGTCATTGGTACAGGGGGATTAGACTTCTCGACTTGAGGAGGTTTAGTGACGGCATCCTCTTCTAGTTGAGCATCCGTCATTTCTTCTTGTGGGGGACCAGACTTCTCGACTAGGGGAGGATTGGAGAACCTTTCTGCATATAGAGTCAAGGAGCTCTCTTTTAAATCTTCCAATCCTGAGTTAAAAATATCAGGAACATTCGGGATATCCTTATGACAAAAACTGTCATATCCACTGACAATCAAATTAACGAATGAACGGGCCTGAGGATTGATTGCTGTCATGAGATTTCCTTTTTGAGGAGAATAGTTTACTGGATGATGCGATTAAAGCGAACTTTCAAAAATCAATTACTCATCATTTTTTTACATAAAAAGTGAAGAGTTTAATTGATACTTCAGACCTCTCATTCAAGAGAGGCCTATGTTAGCTCTGATTAGGAACCAAGTTAGCTTTCATTCCTTCTTGCATCAACTCCATCCAAGCTCGGTGGGCCTTCATGCCGCCTTTCTCAATGAAATCAGCTTTACTAACATCCTTGCTGGCATTTAAGCTCACAGCCAAGGACTTCTGCATTTGCCAAGAAGTAGTCAACAAACTAAAAGGTCCCATTACCAGCCAACTGATCGCGCGGCCAGGGAAAAATGCAACATCTTCGACAATAACCACTACTCGATGTACGAGCGGGTGTATTTTTTCTGAAACGAGCTTAGCGATATAGAATGTGATAGATGCCTTAAAATAATGGGAATAGGCAAATTGAAGCAAAGCAACCCCACCGCTGACGACATGGATCACGGAAATATTAGCATTGTTGATCAGATAGTTCACTGTTCGTGGAATAACAGTCTGTGAAAGCAAAGCATAGATGCGAGGCTGAGCCCACTGTGCGACTCGATAAGATACATAGGTCAGTACAATCTTAGCGCCCAAATGATTTAAGATCTCTGAAACAACAAATTCCATCTTGTATTTCAAACGACGATAAGTATAAGGGAGATCATCTAGGGCAGGCTGTACCTTGTCTGCGAGATTAATAATGTCTTCTCTATCATCAGATCGTATGTCCCCTTTTCTACGAATAAACGCATCTTGGAATACCTGCGTGAGGAGCTGTTCGCTGTAGGATTGGAAGTGGCCAAGAGGCTTATTCAGCTTGAGCAGCAAATTCTTTGCACTCGCTTCGATGGATCCCTTTCTTTCTCTTTCAAGGATAGGATCTTGTAATGGAGCCTCTAGAAAACGTGTAGATTTAAGCCAATGTGCAAAGTTGTCTGCATTGTCATGAACCATCGTTTGAACTTCTTTAGGAAGTAGATCCATCGAAGAAGGTGAACTGAACAAAGATCCATCCTCTTTATAGACTGGCAACGTCTGTTTGTGAGGAAAATGCAAAAGGTCAAATTGTTGAGTAACCAGAGTTAAGAAACGCGATGCATCTTGATTAATTGCAGTCATAAGAAGCTTCCTTTGTAAAAATGGGGATATTTTAAGGAATTGAACTGTTTATAGGAAGGATTTTAATTGCTAGCGAACAGCAGCAATCAGAGATTTTTTTTCGTAGAGAGCTGTGTATGTCTCAACGGATTCTTGGAGAAAATTCTTAATCGATTCGACTTCGGAAAGACGCTGGGAGCGGTAGCTCTCAAAAAACGTACCGATCTGCTCCATATTGAGCAGAGTGAGTTCCGGATCTCTTTTGAATGAAGGATCGACGCTGCGTGGAACGCTTAAGTCTAAGATCAAACGAGTACGGGCCTGCTTTGGTACAGAAGTGATAAGATGCTCTTCGCTATGGGTCGCAGCGATCACACCTTCATACTGGTGCCAGTTTGTGATTTCAGACCTATCTTTTAATGAGAGTTGATAATCGAGAGCAAAAGACTCTGCTGAAGCAAGATCTCTGGTGCAAAGGGTCATCTGACGTTTGCCCTTTCTCCAGAAATAATGGATCATCTTCCGGTTGATATCGGAATTTCCAATGAAAAGAAGAGGGACAGATGTTCCTAGAATCTGCTCGACAAGCTGATAGATCATGCCTTCTAATTGAAGAGAACTTTGAAAAAGTGGAAAAATCGAACGGACCGTTTTCCCAAGTTTGAGAGCTTTTTGAAAAAGATAGTGAAGAGGCGCTGATAAATGTTGCTGAAGGCGTGTGTGCTCATAAGCGAGCTTGACTTGTCTTTGGACATCGCTCTCTGCGAGCATGGCGCTATCGAGCCCTGCGGTCACACAGGCTAGATGAAAAAAGCACTCAGAGTCAAAGAAAGTATAAAAACCGTACTCCTGGGAGTGCGGAGCTCGTTTTTTAAGATAGTAGAAGAGCTCGGATTGAGCTTCAGCAAGGTCGTCTTGGCTGAAGTAAATCTCTGTACGGTAGCAGGTCGATAAAACGATTTTATTGGGAGACAAATGGCGACAAGCTTGAGCGATCTTCTCTCTCAAATCAAGAGGTGCCGATTTGTAATTGATTCCCAGAACGCCGATTCGCATAAAATGTTTTGTTATATACGAGGTCGGAATTACAAATCAAACTTGTTATTTGACACTCTCAAAGATTATTTCGAGGTCGAAGCCGCGTCTTTGGAGAGCGGCGATCTTCTTGTTCCGGTCTTTCCGGAGATATATAGGAGATTTTAGAAGGCGTGCAATGATTTCTTTTTGTTCTTCAGGAGTGTAAGAAGAAGATTTAAGTCCTTGCTGCTTAAACTTCCCTGAGACGCGATGAGGGCCGTAACCTCTCCGTTTATAGCCCTCAAGGCGCCGCTCTGCGAGCTCTTGGTCGTTGATAAAACCCATTTTTTGAAACTTTTCCAAGACCGGTTCGATGTCTTGGGGCTCAAAACCTCTGCGAATTAATTTCTTTCTTAACTCGTAAGTACTATAGCTTTTTAGGCTTAATAATCGTAAAACAACTTTCTCTATCATTGATGAACTTTATAATATATAATTGTGTTTGGAGGCAAGCAATGAAGACACCTGGATCCACTGAAGGACCTTCTGGCGGCAATGCGCCGAATCAACCACCGAAGCCAGATGCGCCAAATCCTTTTGCAAGCGCAGCCGACAAAGAAGACCCGTGGTATCAGTATGCTCAGCAGATGTTTCCGAATCAGACGATTACCCCAGAAATCATTGCCGGACTTAAAAAAAATATGATGACAATGATCAATACGACAATCAGTCAAATCAACGCAAGGCAAGCCGAAGCCCAAAAGTACAACGAGAAAGTTGCCAAGGGCGAAGAATAGCATCTATGGAGACCCAGGCAGAAAATATCATCGTATCCGATGAAATGATCAGAGACCGTTTAGACCGCCTTTTATGTCAGCAATTTCCCACGTATTCCAGAACCTATTTTCAATATCTGATCGAACAAGGTTTTGTTTTGGTCAACGGACTGCCGATCAAGAAAAAAGACAAGCCTAAGATCGGCGATGAGATCGAGATCTGTTTTCAGCTCACTCCTGAGATCTCGCTTGAACCAGAAAATATCCCCCTCGATATCCTTTATGAAGACGAGCACATGCTTGCGATCAATAAGCCCGCAGGGATGGTGACGCATCCGGCTCCAGGCCACTATACTGGGACATTTGTCCATGCACTCCTCTATCATTGCAAAACGCTTCCGATGGCAGATACGCTCCGTCCGGGAATTGTTCATCGATTAGATAAAGATACAACGGGTATTTTGCTGGCGGCTAAAACATCCGAAGCCCATCAAAAACTCGTCCAGATGTTTTGCGAGAGAAAATTAGAGAAATCGTATTTGGCCATTTGTGTAGGAAATCCGGGAAATGGCACGATCGAAGCTCCAATTAAACGGCATCCGACGAAAAGAAAAGAAATGGCTGTCGATCCGACAGGAAAAGCTGCCACGTCTATTACGAATGTCTTAGCCTTTGATGGGAAGCTCTCCTTGGTCGAGGTGCTACTTATCACGGGAAGAACCCACCAAATCCGCGTCCATCTTAGACATAAAGGCACGCCAATTTTGGGAGATCCTGTTTACGGAGCTCCTGCGTGGAATAAACTCTATGACGCTCCAAGGCAAATGCTCCATGCTTACCGGTTGAGCTTCTGCCACCCGATCACCGGCATGAAAATCAATCTTAAAGCTCCCTTGACAGAAGACTTTAAAAAAAATAACTTGATGCTCAATCTTGATTAATAATATCCCCCTGCGTATCTTTGATTTAAATGTTTTTTAGAACGACTCTTTAACACGAGGCTGAACACATGAAAGAATTCGTCGAATATATCGTCAAAAATCTGGTCGATAACCCGGATCAAGTACGGATCAATGAAGTAGGCGGAACACATACGCTGATCATTGAACTGGCAGTTGACAAGTCAGACATTGGCAAGATTATTGGCAAAAAAGGGAAGACGATCAATGCGATCCGGACTCTCTTGATGTCAGTCGCTAGCCGCAACGGCATTCGAGTCTCTTTGGAGATCATCGAAGAGCCCAAACCTGTGACAGGGCCAGCGGCAGTCACCGCTCCTGAACAAGCTGTTTAGATTAACCTAAGCGAGGAAGGTAGGGCGTGATGAGCGCCTTACGCGAATTGATCGTACCCGCTTTAAATCTCACAACTGCAATCGGTAGTTTCTCTTTCACGATCTTAGACGGGATCGGTTTGAAGCTTTCTTCGAAGATCTGCTTCAATTCTTTGGCATTGTCTCCTAAGAATTCGACTTCCATTGGGTTGTTGATGACTGCAGGGCATAAGCGGAAACTGCTGAGAAAGCTCTTCAAATGCTCAACGGCAATTTCTGTCGATGGGATCCAGATCCACATCTCGTCTTGATGGGCAAAATTCTCAGACTTCCCTTCATAGAGATCTTCAGCTCCTGGAATCGTGCTGATCATATGAAGGTGGAAATCGAGATCTGATTTTTCTTCGTGGGCTTTCTTTGCTGCAAAGAGCCATTCATGCCGGATCTTAGAATCATATTTAGCAAAGGTCGGATAGGTCTTGCCAAACAGCTTGGTCTGACCGACACGGCAGCAGATGTTTTGTTCTTTCGTATCATCGAAAATAGAAGACGGTTTGCCTTCAGCAGCGAGCTTTAAGTTCGTTTCGATGGCCTTTTCTTTAGCTAGATAGACCTTCCGATAAAGCGAATACATCTCATCATTTTGCAAGATCCGCTTAGCGGCTGTTTTTTTGAAATTTTCATCGTGGGGGATATCATCCAAATCGATGACTTCCATTTCTTTGCCTGTCATCAGAGTCTTCAAACGGTTGATCAGCTCGGCAACGCAATTGACATCCCGGACAGAAATTTTACTCAGCAAATCGGTATCGTCTAAAATCGCATAGAGAAAGTGGAAATATTCGACGATCTCCCTCTGAGGAGAGACAAAATGAGCCTCTTTTCTCTGAACAACCAGGTATTTTTGCAGCAGCCGCTGCAGAATCCTTTTGCTGGAAGCAGACTTGAGATTTTTTTGGGTCTCTTTGATCTGGCTTTCGATTTGGGCTACAGTCATCCCACCCGTGCTATAAAGGTCGGTGATTTTAAAGCTGAGCTGAGCCACCAAGGTGTTCGATGACTGAGAATCAGAGATCCAAGCCACAGGAGGCAGCGAGGTTGATAGCTGTGTCTTATGATGGTCGATAACGCTGATGACGTCTAGATAGGAAGGAACTTTGGTTTCTTCACGGTTGCTGAAATCCCTAAGAGAAACAGTGCCCAGCGTCGTCTTAAAAAGATCAGTAGCTTGAATGACGCCGATTGGGAAAATCTTTCCGTTTTCGTCAGAAGAGGTCACCGTCAGATAATGGAATCCATCCATCTTTGTCTTGATCTCTTCGAGATCAGCGCGGTAGTTGATATAATGGGGCTGAAGGCCTAAGACTTTTGTTTTGACCTGCAGGGCCACAGCGAGCTTATCGACATATTGCCGGACAGTGTAGATCGCATTCTCCAACGCTCCGATCACCTCAGCTAAATAGCTGAAAATATGCGTTCTATTCTCAGTGAGTTTGCCCTTTTTATCAAAAAGCTTGGCGTTGTTGATCAGAGAGATGAATTTTTCGAAATCGAAGATCTTCAGATGCGACATTGCTTTAGCAAATTCTGCAAATGTACATTTGAGGCCTTGTTTAACGCCTAATACTTTGTGGAGATAGTCATTTACGAGTTCAGTTTGTCTCTTAGTAAAGTCTTGGGCAGGCTCGCACTCTTCGATTTTGAGTTTGAGCACCGCATCAAAAAACTTTTCAAGTTCCTTCGGTGTCAGTTTCTCAACTGCAAAGATCGAGATCAGTTTCACATGGAGCGAGTTTTCATACCACCGGAGACACTGGTTTAAAAGATTGATCACCGATTGAACCCGATCGACATCCGTGCTGCGCCACTCTCCTAAATAGAACCCTTGAGGATCGACAAGCACAACAGCATGGGATCCGTTTTCATGATCGATATCAAACACAGAGTCTTTGAGTTGTTTTTTCTCAACGCCCTGCTGGGTCACAAGATCAAGGCCCGAAACGGAAAGTGAAGTCCGATGCTTAGCTAAATGAGAAAAAACGTCTTTGCCAAAAACATTATAAAATAAGAATGGAACTTCGGCTTGGGCTGGAGGCTGTCCGCCGGGAATGTTCCAGACATGGAGCCCCTCTGAAAGCCGAGCAGCAAAGGCATCGACCCATCCCCAAAATGAAGCAATCGTCGTGTCAAGATCGGGAGATCCATGCGCCGTTACAAAGTGGCTGCCAGGATAAACTTTTCCCATTCCGACAGGAAATAAACCTTGATAAGCTTCACGCGGCACCCACCGTCCGGCGATTTTTCCTCGGATATATCTATTCGCATGCGGGTCTAAATGAGAAAATTGGTTCAGCCAGAGCTCAAAGTTATTGAAATGGAAATGCTCCAGAATTTCATCTGCGTTGATCTTCTCGATAAAATCCAAAACGGGAATCAATAAGAACGATCCTTCCGGGGCTGTTTCGATGAGTTTTAGAAGCGCTTTGTTGACACGTCCAAACTTTTCTTGCTCAGGCAGCTTTTGAAAAGACGGACTCTTGAATTCTTTCCAAATAGCTTCTAGCTTGGGAAAAGATTCTTTCGAAAGGACATAATCACCTAGATGCTTCATAACCCCTCAGTACACTATCGACGACATTAAATACAACGGACTGAGCAGGATTCGAACCTGCGACCACCCACTTAGAAGGCGGGTGCTCTATCCACTGAGCTATCAGTCCAAAGGTTCGTAAAATCTTATCTCTCTTTGGGAGAAATATCAATGTAAAATACGTTTTGAGACCTATTGATCCTAGGCCCTATCGGTAATTGTGACATGCCGAGTCAATAGCAGGGTCCATGATGAAAGTTGGATTCCAATCCAGTTTGATATGCCCTTTTCTGCCTTTGGGATCTTTGAAAGTCAAATTAAAGAAAACTGTAGACAGGTCTAAGAGATTCTTAAGCTTATTCCCATGAATAACAATATGCCTTGTTAGAGTTTTTCCCTCTTCTAGTGTTCCGAGTGAAAACTTGGATTGTTCCTTTTCTGCTCTACTAAGTACACCATTAACAGACCATGTGTTAGCATTTAAGGAAGAGGAC
>CAZFXE010000010.1:0-22273 GCA_964522945.1 uncultured bacterium | reverse complement strand
CTGATCAGATCTTCTTCCTAAAGCACACAATTGCACACTGGACAGAAAGCTCAAACCAACAACTCACCAAAGAGTATAGCAAACTTGGCCTTTGAATAGCTAGAGAATGATGAGAATAAATCACAGATGACCAAAGATTACTTTAATTCCTAGTGCGCATTCAAATAAAGATTGAACAATTTAGGAAAATCTCTTATGCAAAGGATTAAAACACGAGGTAACTATGGCACTCATGGACACAGTTGAAACAATGAAAAGAATGCTCACTGAGATGCAAATGGAGCTGGAAGATGTTATTCGAGGCAATAAAGCCGCTTCCAAACGGGTCCGAAAGGCGACCTTAAACTTTGCCAAAGTTGCTAAAATCTTCCGCAAAGAATCTGTCGAAGCGGGAAAAACAAAAACTTAAACTTTCGGTTTCAGGGGGAAACTGGTACCATTTTCCCCCATGAACCCTCTTTGCATCCACGTCCCCGATTGCGGGGGCTGCAGCTTTCAGCAGATCCCATATTCTGACCAGCTTATTCAAAAACAATTTGATATCGAGAAGATTTTTGCTCCTTTTGATGTGCCTGTTTCAACCATTATTCCTTGCAAAGATCCTTGGCGCTACCGGAATAAGATGGAGTTTTCTTTCTCTCAAAACAAAGCCGGCGACCGTTATCTAGGACTCATTTTAAGAAAATCCCGCGGCAAGGTCTTCAATCTCAAAGAATGTCTTATTTCTCCTTCCTGGATGTCTGAAGCCCTTCAAACGGTTCGCTCCTGGTGGGAAAGCACACCGCTTTCTGCCTTTAATTTCCGCAATGGGCAAGGCACCTTGCGGACGCTTACGCTTAGAGAAGGCCGCCGTACAGGCGACCGTTTGGCGATGTTAACGGTCTCCGGAGACCCCCGTTTTGCCCTTACTAGAGCGCAATTGAATGGTTTTGTCAAAGCCCTCAATGACCCTAAGATGAGCATCTTTCTGAGGGTTCAGCAAGCAATCCCTGGCTGTCCTACGCAGTTTTATGAGATGGTTCTTAGCGGTCCCGACCACATCACGGAAAAGCTCCATTTGCAGGGGAGGACGCTGACTTTCAAAATCAGCCCGACATCGTTTTTTCAGCCCAATACCGAGCAAGCCGAGGTCCTCTACAACCAGGCGATTGAGATCGCCAATATGAGCCCCAAATCGACCGTTTATGACCTCTATTGCGGAACAGCTACCTTAGGGATGGCCTTTGCTCTAAAGGCTGAGAAGGTGATCGCGATCGAGCTTAATCCCCATGCGGTCTTCGATGCCAAGACTAATGCTGAGGTTAATGGGATCTCCAACATCGATATCCAGTGCGGCGATGTCGGTAAGCTTTTGTCAGAAGCCTCAATTTTACAACCTGATTTGGCGATTGTTGATCCGCCGAGGCCAGGGCTAGATTCGTTGGCTATGGAGGCTTTAAAACGGCTCCGGCCCCAGCATATTCTGTATGTTTCCTGCAATCCTTTGACCCAGGTTCAAAATATTGCTGAGCTTTCAGAGTATCAAATTATTTATGTGCAGCCAGTTGATCAATTTCCGCATACTCCGCATATTGAAAATATTGTTTTGCTATTGAGAACCTATCCCTAAATGCTAAAATTTTGATTTTTGATGGTTTTTTTCTAAGGTTTTAAAGCCGCTTCGTAGGCAATACTTGGTAAAGTAGGCCAAGAAGCGGCTTTAGAAGATGGGAAAAAAGACGCAAAAAGCGAACTATTAGCATTGAAGGATAGGTTCGAGGATCTAAAATCCTTTTTACTTGATTCTTCAGGCTAAATCAGGCAAACTTGTACTAAGATTTTTATAAAAAAACCTTTGAGGAAATATGAAAAAAATCGTGCCTTTTTTAGTTCTGGCTACTGGATCTTTGCTCGCGGATGAAGCTGCTGCTCCTGCTGCTGGTGGAAACATGTACCAAACTTTGATGCTTCTCGGATTCGGCGTAGTCTTCTTTTACTTCCTTCTCTGGCGCCCAGAGCAAAAAAGACGTAAAGCTTTAGAAAAACAACGCAGCGGCCTGAAAAAAGGCGACCGCGTCACTGCTATGGGAATCATTGGTTCTGTTGTCCGTATTCAAGACAACACTGTGATCCTAAAGATGGTGGATGGTTCTAAGATTGAAGTTTTAAAAATGGCTGTTTCAGACGTTCAACCAGGCACTGATGAAGTGACTGAAGTCCAAGCTGTCGAAACAACTGAAGCTTCTCGTTAAGCTAATTTGACTTATACTCCGCCCTCTCAAAATGTGGGCGGAGTAGCATTTCAATAATCTTTGGGGTTTCTGCTGAGAGCTTTTTAGCTGCGATTCTCTTCCTGTATCTTAAGTAGTTGTCCAAGACTTTCGGGTTCATCATACATCTGTGTTTGGAGATTAAGCAATTCACGTTGAACTTGTTCATGAGCTGTTGTTAATCTACTATACTTTCCTTCCAGATCATCGACCTTGCGTTGAGCTTCTAGGCGGGCATCATTAACTTTTTTCAGTTCAGTTAGAGTTAGAGTTTGGCTTTCCTTGGCTTTTCGTACTGCAATTTCAGCATCTATTTTTGCTTCTTCAACTTCTATTCTAGTTCTTTCGAGTTGTTGATTTTTTTCATCAAGAGAGTTCTGAAGATTTTTATTGGATTCTAGTGCAAGACCATTAAACATTGTTTGCATTTCAAGTTGATCTGTCAGGTCTTTGTTATCGTCTTGTGTTTTTGTGAGTTCTGTATCTTTCTCTTCGACGAGCTTTTTCAATTCTATCAAATCCTCTTGAATTAGGGATTCGTTTTCTGTCACTTCGTGATAAGCATTCATAGCCTCAGCAGCGAGTAGTTTTGCATTGTCAAGATCAGCTTGCAATTCTTTGATTTGATTTTGAAAAATCACTTGCATTTGAGTTGCTGTTTCAAGTTGCTCTGATAGCGATGAAATTTGTGTTGTATTCGTTGCAACAACTTGTTGGGCCGATGTGTTTTTATTCTTCAGGGTGTTGTTTTCCTCGCTTAGAAATTCAGCTGTTACTTGGAGGTGTTGTAATTCAGTCTGAAGCTTTTGGATTTCTTGTGCTTTGGTATTTAGATTTGATTGGGCGGTTTTAAGCTGTTTTTTGAGTTCTACAGACCCTTCATCAATGATTAAATTCTGATAGTCAATTTGTCTTTTAAGTTTTGCAATTTCTGTTTGAAAGCCTGCCGGGATATTTTTGTAATAATTAATCCCTTTTTCCAGGACAGCGGCTTCGTCTTGCCATTGTTTTGCAATACGCTCTTTTTCCAATACAGACGTTTGAAGATTGTTATTCTCAGTCGCTGCTAATTCAAGTTTTGAAATCAAGCGTTCGTTTTTTTCATTTTCCTCTGTGAAGAGCCTGCTTGTCTTAATGTTGCTTTCAGCATACGCTGTTGCTATCTTATTGCGCTCTAGCTCCTTTTTTTCGAGAGCTGCTTTGACTTTTTCCAACTCATTTAGGATTTGAGATTTGCTTTCCTGCGCTTTTTGTGCAGCAGCATCGAGTTGTTGCTCTTTTTCATGAAGAAGCTTTTGAAGATCTTGAACGGTTTGATCTAAAATTCCATCAACGAATTCTGCTTTTTGAAGTTTAGAATCCAAGTCTACGTTTTGAGTTCGAAGGGTTTCGAGTTGTTGTGTAGAGCTTTCTAGATTTGATCGAGCGGTTTTAAGCTGTTCTTCTAATGAAGCTTTTTCAGCTTTAAAGGACTCGAATGCTTTAAGAGATTTTGCCTTCTCTAAATCGGTAATCTTTTGTTGTAATTCAAGTGCTTTTTTGAATTTTTCCTTTTCACCGACGAATCCATTCTGCAGTCTTTCAAATTCAGCTTTTACGTCACTGGTAAAGCCTTGTAATTCGGCTTCTTTTTTTTCTAAAGTTTTTTGAAGATCTTCAACTTGTTTTTGTAGTTTATCTCTTGCAGCGTTGAGTTGTTGTGTAGTGTGATCTAGATTTGATCGGGCGGTTTTAAGCTGTTCTTCTAGTGAAGCTTTTTCAGCTTTAAAGGACTCGAATGTATCAAGGTTTCTTTTTTGCTCTGCTTCTTTTTGAGATAATGCCTTCTCTAAATGAGCAACTTTTTGTTGTAATTCACGAGCTTGTTGAGCTTTTGCTTCAAAGGATTGTTGGAATTTTTGCTTTTCAGCCTCGAATCCTACCTGCATGCTTTCATATTGACCTTTTCCATCTCTGATAAGGCGTTGGAATTCTTTTTCTTGTTTAGCTAACGCTTTTTGAAGTTTTTTAACTTTTCTTTTGAGTTCATCTTTTTCAGCGTTGTTAGCATGAGGCTGTTTTTGTAAGGCGGCTCTTAATCCGACTAATTGCTCTAAGATTTGGCGTTGCACTTCAAGTGACTGTTCCAGCGTAAGATTAGTTCGGAGCTGGTTTTCTAAAGAGTTGAGTCTGTCTTTGATTTGAACAAGCTCAGAGTCATCGACAGCATCTACGGCAGCAGTATGATTAGTTTGAACTGGGTCGGAAACGTTTGATTGACTTGCTTGGCCAATATTGGCGAGGATTTCTGTAACGAGGGCATTGACTTCGCCTTCTAAAGCTGGATCTAGAGGAGCTGTTGGGGTGCTATTTTGGCTGAGCATCCAGTGGCCGTTTTCAATTTTTAGAGTGCGGTTCTCATCCACAGAGCCGTTTTTTAGAGCGAACGTAATCTCTTTTTTGGTAAATGTCGTTCTAAAGACCTCAGTTCCTTGATAGCCAAGGTGGCGTTGGACGACAGTTTTGACTCGCTGTGAAATGTCATTTGCAGCACCTCTATTAAGGAGTGCAACTTGACCCTCTTTTAAGGAGGTCAATGGCTGTGCAGGGCTATTAGGACTATATTCAGCGGCTTTAATTGTTGTCATAATGTATTGGTTTTTGTGTTTATTATAGTATATATTTTAACAAAAACAGTTATAAATGTAAATTAAAAATTTACAAAATCCTAATAATGAAAGATTTTTGTTGAATTGTCAGTGTGTTATAGAGAGAATGAGGGGATGGGCTTAAATATAACAGGTTGATTGTTAGATGCTTAAAGATTTTCTCAGACCTATTTTTTGGGCCCTATTAGCGGTGCTTAGCCCTCTATTGGAGGCCATAGAGCCGGTTGTGATCTATTTGACCTGGGTCAAGGATCCAACTACGACGATGGTCGTCCAGTGGCAAACTCCAACGGGAATGACCCTCCCCCAGTTGGAGTACCAAATCAAGGGTGATCTAGCCCGGAAATCGGCTAAAGGCCAGTCTCAGATCGTGCAAGATTATGAGGTGCATCGTGTTTATTTAGAGGGGCTTACAGAGGGCAGTCTCTATCTCTTTAAGGTTCAAGATAGTAAGAGAGAATACTCGTTTCAGACGATGCCCAAAAAACTCACCAGGCCAGTTAAGATGGTCATTGGCGGGGATGCCTATCATACCGGGTCATCCGAGATGTTCCACCGGATGAATCGGATGATCACTTTTAACCAACCCGATTTTATCGTCATCGGAGGGGACTTAGCCTATACGATAGGAACTAAAAACCTTTTAAAAGGCCCTAAGTGGGCTCTTACCAGATGGCAGGCTTTTCTACGGGATTTACAACGAAGCATTGGCAAAGATGGGAGGCTGATACCCATGCTGCCGTTAGTGGGAAACCACGATGTCAACAAGCTCAAGAATAGAACGGATAAACCAGAATTGTTCTATGAGATCTTCACTTTTCCTGAAGTGGACAAGGCTTATCGGTCATTAGACTTTGGGGATTATTTAAGCCTGGTGATGCTCGACACTGGCCATACGTGGAAGGTGGAAGGGGATCAGACGGTCTGGCTTGAAAACACACTAAAGGCCAAGCAATCGTTTCCCTACTTGCTAGCCGCTTACCACATCGCAGCGTACCCATCTTATTATCCTTACACAGGGGTTAAGGAAGAACTCATCAGAAAAAATTGGGTGCCGCTTTTTGAAAAATACCAGGTGCCATTTGCATTCGAGCATCATAATCATATGTATAAGCGGACCCATCCGATCAAAGGAGGGAAAGTCGATCCCAGCGGTGTCACATATTTGGGAGATGGCTGTTGGGGAGTGCCGCCGCGTCATATCGATACTCCTGAGAAGCTCTGGTATTTAGAAAAATCTGCACCAGTTAGCAGCTGCTACATTGTGACACTCACAGAAGAAAAATGCCTGATTGAAGCTAAAAACTCTCAAGGAGAGGTTATTGATCGCGTTTCAAAAGCTTCTCTAGCACCTGTGTCGAGCGATTGATAAACGCTGTCATCTTGGCAGGTTCAATCTCTTTTTGAGCTAGCATCGAAAGATCATACAAATGATGAGCGACTTCGTTAGCCAGTTCTGGCTGAGATTCATGCATTTGATAGAGAGATTCAATCAACGGATTGTTTGTATTCACAACAAATGTTTTCTTCGCTTGAAACGCAGGCATGTTGTGGCCCGATAGTGCCATCGCATCGCGCATGCGCCGGGTGTTTTCATCGACGATGAGAAGGGCAGGAAGAGTCGTAGAGGCAAGACTTTTTGCTTCAATTTCTAGATCGGGAAGGGCCTTGCGGAAAAAGTCAGCGATCTTGCTGCTTTCGGTTTTTCCTTCGTTATCTAGGATGTTTTTTTCTCGGGAAGCATCTAGTAACGACTCATCCAAAGCTCCGTCAACGCGTTGGAACTTCAGCGACAGCTTACGTTCTAAAGAGCTGAACAGATGAGTATCGATCGGCGATGTTGAAAGAAGGACTTCTTTGTCTTTGTAGAGTTCTAAGATCGAGGCATGGGCATCCGATGTGTAGAACACCGTGCCGGTTTTTCCATCTAGAGTTGTCCATGTATCAGTAGTGGTTTTCCAAATGAGGAACTCTTTGGCGCGGGTATAGAATTTCTCATCTTGGAGCATGCCGAGCTTGACGATCATTTCAATTTCGGGCCAAGCAAGGTAGAACTTTTCTTGATCGGTTTGGTAAAGAGATCCTAATTTATCTGCGACTTTTTTAGAGATGTGAGAGGAGAGCTGCCGGACGGTCTTGTCCATTTGGAGATAGCTGCGGGAGACATTAAGAGGAATATCGGGACTGTCGATAGCACCTCTGAGGCACATGAGAAAGTCAGGGATCAGATCTTTACAGCTTTCTGAAACAAAGACGCGATTGACAAAGAGTTGGATATTGCTCTTGCTCCAATCAAAGCGCTGGGTGATTTTAGGGAAATACAGGATTCCCTGAAGATGGAACGGCACGTCGACATTGAGATGGATCCAGAAAATCGGATCGGGTTCCATCGGATAAAGAATATGGTAGAAGTCAAGATACTCTTTTTCCGTGCAATCGGAAGGATTTTTCAGCCAGAGGGGATCTTGCTCATTAATCCGCTCGCCATTGAGGGAGATCGGATAAGGCAGGAATTGACAGTATCTTTCTAAAATTTCTCGGAGGCGAGAGACTTCTAGGAACTCATCGCTATCTGCTCCTACATGAAGCGTGATGGTAGTGCCACGTGAAGTGCGGGCGCCGTTTTCTAGGGTGTAATCAGAAGATCCAGCGCACGACCAAAAAGCAGGTTCAGAAGCGGCTTGATAAGAGAGGGTATCGATGGTGACTTTTTCTGCGACCATGTAGGCAGAGTAGAACCCGAGGCCGAAGTGGCCGATGATTTGTTCTTTTTCTCCACTGCCTTGATATTTATTTAAGAATTCTTCTGCTCCGGAAAAAGCGATCTGGGCGATATATTTTTCGACTTCTTCCGCAGTCATGCCAAGGCCAGTGTCGATAAATTGGAGGGTTCTTGCTTCTTTATCGACAAAGAGTTCGATTTTGAGCTCTTCGTCTTTGAAGTCCGCAAGGTTCTGGTCTCGTAGGATTTGGAGCTTGCGAAGGGCGTCGCAGGCATTAGAGACGAGCTCTCGGACAAAGATGTCTTTGTCGGAGTAAAGCCATCGTTTGATGATGGGGAGAATGTTTTCAGTATGGATTTTTAGCGTGCCTTGTGTCATATGAAAATTTATATCCTTTAGGTCTA
Organism: uncultured bacterium; assembly: GCA_964522945.1. Classification (GTDB taxonomy): domain Bacteria; phylum Chlamydiota; class Chlamydiia; order Chlamydiales; family Rhabdochlamydiaceae; genus PALSA-1444. Next base: position 14,249 of record CAZFXE010000010.1, on the reverse strand, counting down.
TTATACCGATGAAAGTTTTAGTTGCCCAGCTTGATCCGACGATTGGAGATTTTTCTGGAAATGTCCAAAAAATTATTCACGCTCTTGAGCATGCTCAAAAAGAAAAAGCCGATGTCGTCTTGTTTCCTGAGCTCGCGATCTGCGGCTACCCTCCTGAAGATCTGGTCTTGCATGACCATTTTGTGACATCTTGCGAAGATACGCTTCAAAAAATCATTCCCCATACGAAAGGGCTTATGGTCCTTGTGGGACTTGTCAGACGCAATCTTGCTCATGGAGAAAAATCTTTGCTTAACAGCGCAGCGGTTATCCAGGATGGGAAAATTGTGGGCTTCCATGACAAGGCGCTGCTTCCAACGTATGACGTGTTTGATGAGAGGCGTTACTTTGAGCCGGGAACAGAGTTTAAGACATGGGTTTGGAAAGGAAAAAAGATCGGAGTGCTGATCTGTGAAGATATCTGGCAGCATGCCGGCTATGTCGGCGATACTCGTTACGCCTGCGACCCTGTGCTGGAATACCAAAAGCTCAAGATCGATCTTTTGCTCAACTTATCGGCTTCACCTTACCAGTATCAAAAAGCCGATGTCCGTGTGAAAGTCTGCCAAAAAGCTGCCAAAACTCTAAAATGTCCTGTGATCCTCTGTGCTCAAGTCGGTGCGAACGATCAGCTGGTTTTTGATGGATATAGCGTTTACATCAATGAAAGAGCTGAGCTGTGTCAGCTAGCTAAGGGTTTTGAAGAAGATCTGATGATGGTCGATCTGAACTCTAAATCGTGTATTTTATCTTTCAAGTACGATGCGGTCGGGGATTTGTACCAAGCGCTGGTTTTAGGAACAAGGGACTATTTTCAGAAACAGAATTTCGGAAAAGCTATTTTAGGTCTTTCAGGGGGGATCGATTCCGCTCTAACAGCGTGTATTGCAGTCGAAGCTTTAGGAAAAGAAAACGTCTATGCTTTGGCGATGCCGTCAAAGTTTAATTCTCCCTCGAGCTTGAATGATGCAAAGACTTTGGTCAAAAATCTAGGAATCGATTTCGAAGTCGTAAAAATCGATGAGATCTATGAGACTTATCTCAAAACGCTGACGCCGTTTTTCCAAGGCAAGCCTCTTGATATTACCGAAGAAAATATTCAGTCGCGCATCCGGGGAATGATCCTCATGGCCCTTTCAAACAAGCTGGGATATCTCCTGGTCAGCACAGGAAATAAAAGCGAACTTGCGATGGGCTACTGCACGCTCTACGGAGATATGGCAGGAGGCCTTGGGGTGATCGCTGATGTCAGTAAGACACAAGTTTATATGCTGTCCCAGTGGATCAATCAGAAAAAAGAGATTATCCCTCAGTCTACCATCGATAAGCCGCCATCTGCAGAGCTTAGACCTGATCAACGGGACACCGATACGCTTCCGGATTACGCGATTGTCGATGCGGTGTTGCAAGCGTATGTGGAAGATCTAATGACGCCTGAAGAAATTGTGAAGAAATACAGCTTTCCATTAGAGCTTGTTTTAGATTTAATTCACAGAATCCATGCATCAGAATACAAACGACGCCAATCCGCTCCCGGCATCCGTGTCACCAAAAAGGCCTTTAGAGTCGGTAGGCATTATCCGATCGTCCAGAAGTGGATGTAGCAGCAGGTGCTGCATTTTATTGAAAAATTCGAGCTGAAGTGCGAAATTAATTTCGAAACTTAGCAAGGAGCTCGTATGGCATTAACTAGCGTCCGTCTGTCTGGACCCAATTCATCTGGGTCTGGAGAAGAAATGCCCTATCTTTTATTGAAAACCCATGAGCTATCAAAAGAAGTCTTTCGTGAAAGATTTAGAGGCTGTGAGGATGTCACCACGGATGAATTTGCATACTTAGAGGCACATCAGGGAGAAGTCCTCTCTTATAATTCTAGCGCGATTGGAGATTGTATCACTATATTCGGCATTGGAAATAATAGGAGCTTGCTTGCATGGCACTCGTCTACAGTCGAGGAAAGCTCCGAAAGGACGCAAACCAATGAGGAAATAGTTCTAGACGAATTAGAGCAAAATCTTGGCAATTATCATAAAGATGTAAGAAACACGCAATTTGACATTTATCTCGTCGGGGGGAATGGCTCTGAGCTTTCAGCGGGCTTATATACTGGAATGGTTTCCGCGATCCCTAAATTTTTTAAAAATGCTGTTATTGTAGCAGAATTTATGAACCCCACTGAAAATACAGGGAAAAAGTTTATAACTGCCAACTTCAACTCAAACGGAGAGCTTCATTACTATCTACACAATGAGCAACCTCATGAAGACTCTTGCTCTAGCAGTGGGGAATAGTAGGTTCTTTAGTCTCACAAGATTGTTCCCAACGTGCTTAAATATTGTCCCAGTCAAAAGGGAGAATCTCTTTGAGGCTTTCTTTTTTTAATTGAAGCATCAGAAGTCTGTCAAATCCGACAGCGACTCCGCAAGAATCGGGGAGTCCAAGTTCTAGAGCTGAGAGGAAGTTTTCATCCAGTGGCAAAGTCTCTTTGCCGAGCTTTTCGCGTTCATTGTTGGCTTGGACAAACCGGCGGCGTTGTTCGATGGGATCTGTCAGTTCATGGAAGCCGTTAGCCAGTTCAATGCCATTGAAATAGACTTCAAACCGCTCTGCGACCATTTCATCTCCGCTTTGGCAGACCTTGGCAAGGGCTGCTTGTGAGGAGGGGAAATCCCTGATGATGTTGAGGCCGGCAAATTGCGGCTCGATCAAAAAGGCCATCAGAAAATGAAGAAAGGTATCTTTGTCCCAGGTGTCTGCATCAGAGGTCAGAGGAAGATTGTTTTTCTCTGCAATTTTTTTAAGATCGGAGGAAGAAGCTATTTTGTAATCGATGCCGACAAATTTTTGAAAAGCTAGAGAATAGGTGTAGATATGAACCGGGATATCTCCTAAAAAGAGCCGGATAAGCTCAAGAGTTTCATCGATTAAAAACTGAAAAGGAACGCTAATGCGGTACCATTCGATCATGGTAAATTCGGGATTGTGCAGCCTTCCGGCTTCTTCCGCACGAAAGACATGGCTGAGCTGATAGATATCTCCGCTTCCCTCGGCAAGGAGGCGCTTCATGGCGTATTCGGGGGAGGTATGGAGGTAGCCTTTTTCTCCATTTTGAAAAGGAATCGACATCACTTCGATATGGGTATCAATGGGAGCTGCATGGGATAAAATCGGAGTGTCGACTTCTAGGATTTCTTTATGAGAAAAAAAGGCGCGCACTTTTGCAAGCATTTGTGCGCGCTGCTTTAGGATTTTAGTTCTAGACGCGAGAGACGTACTCACCGGTTCTCGTATCGATTTTGATTTTGTCGCCTTCTTCAACGAAGATAGGGACTTGGACTTTACCGCCTGTTTCTAAGATCGCGGGTTTGAGCACGCGTCCAGAAGTGTCGCCTCGAAGACCTGGTGCTGTCTCGGTGATCTTCATTTCCATGAATGTCGGAGGCACAACTTCGATCGGTTCGCCTTTATAATAGATGATGGAGTAGACAATTTCATCCATGAGCCATTGTTTGCCATCGCCGATGATTTTCAAAGAAACTTCGGACTGCTCAAACGACGTGTCGTCCATGAACACAGCATTATCAGCATCTGTGTAGAGAAGACGCATTTTGGATTCAACGACATCTGCAAGTTCAAGTTTTTCACCTGACTTGAAGGTCCGTTCAATGGTACGGCTAGTTCTAAGGTGTTTGAGCTTCACACGGTTGAAGGGCTGGCCCTTTCCCGGTTTGACAAACTCATTGGCGATCATGGTATATGGTTCGCCATCAACTTCAACTTTTAATCCGGCTTTAAATTCATTTGTGCTAACTTGTGACATAATCGTCATAGAATGACAGATTTTCCATCTTAAGGTCAAGTATTCTTGACCAGTAAACGGAATACCGGATGACAGAAAAATCTTTAACCACTTACGTCAGGCGCTTTTTCTCAGGGACCTTGCTCAGCCGCATCAGCGGGATGGTTCGTGATCTGACCATGGCGTTTGCCTTTGGGGACCATCCGTCTATCGCGGCGTTTATGGTCGCCTTCCGGTTATCAAATTTATTTAGAAGGCTCCTCGGTGAGGGTCCTTTTCAATCAGCATTTATTCCTCATTTTGAAGGTCTCCGAGTCCAAGATCCTGCAAAAGCAAATTTTTTCTTTAGGAAGCTCTCGCTATTGATTGTCCTATTGCTAGTTGGGATTACGATCTTTGTCGAAGGGGGGATTGCAGCGCTTCTGTCTTGGGGGAGTCTTTCCGAGGGGAACCACGAGATCATTGCTTTGACAGGCTGGCTCTTTCCAGCGATACTTTTCATTTGCCTCTATGGCGTTAATATCTCTCTGCTCAACTGTTACGATTCGTTTTTTATTCCGAGCATTGCTCCCATCGTTTGCAATATCACGTGGATTGCAGCCGCTTTCTATTTGAGAAACAAAGATCCAACGATTGCGATGCCAACACTCGCAAAGTGGATTGTGATCGGGTTTGTCGGCCAGTGGCTATTAACCCTTCCACTAACTTTAAGATTTGCAGCTGCGGGGTGGAAAGAATGGTTTAAGTTCCATATTCCGAAAGAAGTCAAAGACCTGGCCAAAGCATTTACGTTGGGAGCAATCGGAGTCGGAGCGATGCAGATCAATGCGTTTGTTGACGCTTTGTTTGCCCGCTATGCCGACATTCGAGGTCCAGCTTACCTTTGGTATTCAATCCGGTTAGAACAGCTGGCCTTGGCGATCTTTGGCATTGCGTGCATCAGTACGGTTGTTCCGAGATTATCCCGAGCAATCAAGAGCAATGATATGCCGCAGGCCCAAGGTCTTTTTTCATTCAGCTACAAACGGATCTTAGCTGTGATGATTCCGTGTACATTTGCAATTGCGGCTTTGGGAACCGCTGCGGTGAATCTGATTTACGGGAGGGGACATTTTACGGAATTTGCCATCGGGAAAACAACCGCTTGTCTTTGGGCATACGGGCTAGGGCTTGTTCCGACAACATTGGTGATTCTTTTTTCTGCAGTCTTTTATGCACAGAATAATTTCCGGATGCCGATGTTTATTTCATTGCTGACTGTGGTTGTCAATATCGTTCTAAATGCAATCTTTGTTTTCGGGTTTAAAATGGGAGCGATCAGTACGGCCTTAGCAACGAGCATAAGCGCCTTTGTCAATTGCTGGATTCTTTATCGGATGACAGGGAAGATGGGCTGGAATCCCGAGATCTCTTCAGCACGCATTTTTAAAATCAGCTGCGCGGGATGCTTTGCATTCTTGTGTGCTTTCACGGTCGATTACTTTATGTCGAATTCCATGGTAATTGCTCCGTTAATGGAAGGGGCTTTGAGTTTGCCGAGGACTGTTACTGCTCAGTTCATGGTATTTGTCGTGCAGTTTGTCGCCTTTGCAGCGGGACTTCTTTTCTATGCGTATGCTTTTAAGTGTACGGATCTTGTTGAGCTGTTGCAGGACTTTGTCTTTAAGAAAAAAGAGACTCCTGAAATCGAATAATTACTGAGATATATGGTGGGAAACTTGTTTTTCCAGATCGGCCGGTGATTTAAACGGCTTTAGGGAAAAGATTTTTTTGACCGTGCCCTTTGGAGTTTGACGTTCAGTGTCAAGCGTGTGAGAGTTGAACTTCAGAGATATATACCGTTTTTGGGCAGCGAGTGTCCGGATTCGGCTTAAGTGATAGAGCCAGACGGTTGGAAGAGGCGGCTTGCCAAAACGGTCTTTGAGTTCTTCAAAGAGTGTATCGACTTCTTCGAGTGTGATTGTTTCGCCGAGGCGGTGGTAGATCTCTAAGCGGAGAGAATTTTCACGGATATAATCTTCCGGAAGCCTTGCATCGTAGGGGAATTCCATCTTTGTTTCAAAAAATGTCGGCTCTTGATGTTTCTTCAGAGCATCGACCGTTCTTTTCAGAAGTTTGCAGTAGAGGTGGAACCCAATCGAAGAGACATGGCCTGATTGTCTTTGACCAAGAGTTTCTCCAGCGCCGCGGATCTCTAAGTCGCGCATCGCGATCTTCATGCCGCCGCCATAGCCTTGAGCTTCGATGAGGGCATTGAGCCGTTTGCGGGAGAGTTCAGGGAGTTCTTTGAGGCGGGGCACTAAAAAATAAGCATAGGCGGGACGGTTCCATCTTCCAACACGCCCTCGAAGCTGGTAAAGATCAGAGAGGCCAAATTGATCGGCTCTGTCGATGAGGATGGTATTGGCATTAGGGATGTCGATGCCGTTTTCAATGATCGTCGTTGCCACGAGGATGTCTGCTTCGCCGTTTTTAAATGTATGGAAGACGGTGTCGATATCATCGGGATTCATCTGTCCGTGGCCGGTGACAACGCGGGCTTGGGGCATTAGTTTTTTGAGCTCATCTGAGACTTGATAGATCGACTCGACGCGGTTGTGGATGAAATAGATTTGTCCATCGCGGGAGAGTTCTCTCAGGAGTGCATTAGAGACAACGGCAGGATCGCGCTCGACGATCATCGTCTTGATGGGAAGCCGGTCTTGCGGAGGAGTGTTGATCACAGAGATTTCTCTAGCGCCGACTAAAGAGAGATAGAGGGTGCGAGGGATCGGTGTGGCGGTTAGTGTCAGGCAGTCAACGCCGGCTTTTAAGGCCTTTAGATGTTCTTTGGAGCGGACGCCAAACCGCTGCTCTTCATCAATGATGATCAAGCCGAGATCTTTGAATTTAACATCTTTGCTTAAGAGTCGATGTGTGCCGATGAGGATGTCGACTTTTCCTTCGGAGAGATCTTTGAGGGTCTTTTTCACTTCTTTGACAGATTGAAAACGAGAGACGGCTTTGATAATGATTGGCGTATTTGACATCCGATCACGGAAGGTCTCAAAGTGCTGCATGCAAAGCACCGTGGTAGGAACGAGCACGGCAACTTGTTTTTTTCCTTCGGCGACGGCTTTAAAAGCCGCGCGCATGGCCACTTCTGTTTTTCCGTAGCCGACATCGCCGCAGAGGAGCCGGTCCATTGCTTTAGAGGTCGTCATGTCTTTTTTGATATCGGCGATAGCGCGGAGCTGGTCTTCTGTTTCAGTGTAGGAAAAGTCGGCTTCAAATTCTTCCATCTCATGCGTATCAGGAGGAAACGTAAAACCGCCTTGAACGATTCTTTCTGCGCTCATGCGGAGAAGGTCTTGTGCGTAGCCGATGATCGCTTTTTGGGCATTTGCTTTCGTTTTCTGCCAGTTTTTAGTGCCGAGAGTGTGAAGGGTCGGGACTTCCTCTGATGTGCCAATGTAGCGGCTGACAAGATAGGCCTGCGAGACTGGAACGTAGAGCTTGCTCCGGTCGTTGTACTCTAAAGCGAGGAATTCTGTTTCGAGGCCTTGATGGTTGGGTTTTTTTTCGATGCCGAGATATTTTCCGATGCCGTGATTGAAATGGACGATGAGATCTCCGGGAACAAGCTCATGGAAGTCAGACGGAGGAGTATGGTAGGTGTTTCTCCATTTTTCCCGGCGGACTTTGTGTTTGTGTGTAAATTCTGTCATCGGAACGAGAATGACATTCGAATCAGAGAGGGCAAATCCACTGGAAAGATAGCCCCGTTCAAAGTGGCACTTTTCCACTTTTACTTTTTCTTGGATCGATTTTTCTTCTGATTCGCTGGTGCAGATGAAGTGGATATCAAGATGGGGAGATCTGTCAAGAGTGGGGAGATATCCTTGCACAGGAACAAACGGATGGTGCCACCGTTTGGTTTCTAAATGGCGATGGAAAAACTCAAAAGAGAGCGGCTGGAGCGGATTTTTTCCGGTGTAATAATCTCTGCCGACTTTTTTCCCGACTTTGACTTCGGAGAGCTCTTCCATCGATTCTTGTGTCCAGTAGACCTTTTGAAGATCTTTGATCTCAGTGAGCAGTGAATCAAACGTTTGGAAGAATTTTGAAGTCGCTCCTGGAAGCGCTTGGAAAGAGACATAGTGATCTTCTAAAGCAAGCAGATTATCAAAGATAACGAGGGTATTGGGGCCGAGATAAGAAAAGAGAGAGGTTGGTTCAGAATCTTTTTTCAAAAGGGCATCTTCATAAGCAGGGGAGATAAAGACGGATGAGACTTTAGAAGTTGATTTTTGTCCGACGGGGTCAAACGTCCGGATGTTGTCGATCTCATCACCGAAGAATTCAATCCGGTAAGGATCAGGAGACCCAATAGGATAGATATCGATAATCCCTCCGCGGATAGCGAACTCTCCTTTGTCGGCAACGACAGACGATCTGCGATATCCGATGTTAGAGAGCCAGAGAGGAAGCTCATCGAAAGCTGCGCTTTCTCCCTTGGTTATCGTGCGGCAGAGAGGCTCTAAAAATCCAGGAGAGGGGACTTTTTGTAGGACGGATTGCAGAGGGCAGACGACAATCTGGGGAGTCTTTTTTTTCAGAAGCTGATGCAAGATGGATAATCGTTTGCCGACGATGTCGGGGCTCGGAGAGATTTCTTCGCCGGGGAGCGTTTCCCAGGCGGGAAACTCCATGATCTCAGAAATTTTGAAATAAGAGGCGTCATCGATCAGCTTGCTCATCTTGCTCTCAGCTGTGAGGATGACGATGTTTTTATTGGTGGCTTCTTGCAAAAAACGGACCAGCAGGGCTTTGGGGGCATCCCAAAGTCCTTCCATAAGAAGGGACGGCTCTCGAGCGATAGGATCTCGAAATTGTTGAAGAGACGGGCTATGGAAATCCATGGCGTAATCGTCCATATTACGATAGGTTCTTAAGTATTTCCTGGACTTTCTCAAAAAGTTTTTCCAGATGCTCAGGAGATTTTCCTCCTGCTTGCGCAGCTTCAGGTTTGCCTCCGCCGGATCCTCCGACAATAGGAGCGACTTCTTTTAGGATCTGCATCGCGTTGACACCTTTCTTCACGTAATCAGCAGTGACTCTAAGAAGAACTTGGCAGCGGCCCTCTGTTCGGATGGCCAGTAAAATCACGCCGGAGGAAAAACGTCCGGCGATCTCTTCAGCTAAGGCTCCGAGCTCATCTGATCCCACAGAAGCAATCGATGCCAAAAACGGAATAGTGCCGACATGGGAGGCTTTTTGGACCAAACTTTGAGCGATTTCTTTGAGTACTACGCGTCGTGCGGCTTTTAAATGCTGCTCGATTTGTTTTTTTTCTTCGACTTGAAGCTGAATTTTAGCTTCGAGCTCTTTTTCATGAGCGCGGACAAGCTCTTCAGCGGCTTTTCCAGACGTTGCTTCGATGCGGCGGACGCCGGCAGCGATACTTCCTTCTTTAAGAATACGGAAATATCCGATATTGCCGGTACGGGACGTGTGCGTTCCTCCGCAGAGCTCTTTCGATTCTTCAATATCGATCACGCGGACTTTGGCACCGTATTTATCTCCGAAGAACTGTTTGATCTCCGGCATCTTTTGGACTTCTTCATAGGCGAGCTCATAAGCTTTAACAGGTTTATTCTCGCGGATCTTTTCATTGACGAGGTCTTCTGCTTTTTGAAGATCTTCTTTTGATAGTGCCTTGTGATGGGAAAAGTCAAAACGGAAACGGGTTGCTTCAACAAGTGATCCCGCTTGTTTAATGTGAGGGCCCAAAACCTGCACGAGAGCCCAATGGAGGAGGTGTGTTGCTGTGTGGTTGTTTTGGATCATCTGGCGGCGGCCGTGCTCGACAGAAGCAGTGAGTGTATCTCCCACACGGATCGTGCCGGATTGGCAAGTCCCGATATGGACAACGACGCCTTGGTAGGGAGATTGGCAATCGGTGACTTTAAAAATGGAGGGTCCATGAGAGAGTGTTCCAGTGTCTCCCACTTGTCCGCCTTTTTCAGCGTAGAACGGAGTTTGATCGAGGAGAATAAACCCTTCATCGCCCGCGTTCATTTCTTTGACGAAAGCCCCGCCGATTAAAATTCCTTGGACTTTGGCATCGATCTTTTCATCGGTAAATCCAACAAATTTGCAGGGATGTTTTGCGGCAAAATCTTTGTAGACGCTCTCTTCGACTGCTTGAGCTTCTTTGACATGGGCGGCCTTTGATTTTTCACGGGCTTGTTCTTCAAGAAGTTGGTAAGCATCGAGATTGACATTGAGGTGAGAATCTTTTGCGATAAGCATGATCTCTTCGAGGGGAAGTCCGTAGGTGTCTTTGAGCTTAAACGCTTCTTCTCCGGTGATCTCTTTGTGAGGACGGCCTTTAGCATCGGAAATGACCGCGCTTAAAATATTTCCACCGCGCTTGAGGGTGCGGAGGAACGATTCTTCTTCGAGGGTGATGATTTCAGCAATTCTGTTTTCTGAAGCTTTGAGCTCCGGATAATCTTCTCCCATGAGAGCTACTAAACGAGGGAGGACCTTGGCTAGGAACGGATCTTGGATGCCGAGCATCCGTCCGTAACGAACAGCGCGTCGCAATAATTTTCTTAAGACATAGCCTCGTTCGACGTTGCTTGGCTGAGCACCGTCGGCTATAGCAAAAGAAAGGGAGCGAATGTGATCGGCAATGACATGGAAAGCGGGGGCCATTTCTTGATCATTTGGATGGTATTTTTTGCCGGAGACTTTTTCAATCTCAAGAATAAGTCCATGCAGAATATCAGTGGCAAACACATTATCGACGCCCAATTTTAAAGCGACAACGCGCTCTAAGCCTGCGCCGGTATCGATCGATTGTTTTGGAAGAGGAGTCATCTTGCCGGAAGCGTCCCGGTTAAATTGCATGAAGACGAGGTTCCAGAATTCGATATACCGCTCTCCGGAGACATCGTCTTTGATGGAGGCTGCATTGCCGTATTTAGATCCGCGGTCGTAATAGAGCTCAGAGCAAGGTCCGCAGGGACCGGTTTCGCCCATGGCCCAGAAATTATCTTTTTCATCCATGCGGACGATGCGGGAAGATGGGACAATTTTTTTCCAGATTTCAGCGGATTCATCGTCTTCGCGGAAGACTGTGATCCAGATTTTATCGGGGTCGAATTGAAACACCTTGGTGGAGACTTCCCACGCATAGGCGATTGCTTGTTCCTTAAAATAGTCGCCGAAAGAAAAATTCCCGAGCATCTCAAAGAAGGTGAGGTGGCGGCTGGTGTGGCCGACGTTATCGAGGTCGTTATGCTTTCCGCCAACGCGGATGCACTTTTGAGAGGTGGCCGCAGTTTTATAATCGCGCACGGTTTTACCAAGGAAGACATCTTTGAACTGGTTCATGCCGGCATTGATAAAAAGAAGAGTGGGGTCGTCATGTGGAACGACAGAAGAAGATGGGACCACCCGATGATGGTGTTCTTTAAAATATTTTAAGAAGTTGCGGCGGATCTCTTGCGATAACATAAATTCCCCTCTAAAAACAGATCAGCATATCAGGCCCTGATCAAACGGTCAATTTTTCTCATAGGATGAAAAGAAACTTCTCTTATATATTGTCTCTTCTGACAGCTTGTTTGTAAGAAAAATTTTGAATGTAAAAGGGATGTGCATATGGACACAGAATTAAAAAAACAGTTAAGTAAAATTGCGAATACGATCCGGGAACTTTCCATGGAAGCCGTTCAAAAGGCCAACTCAGGCCATCCGGGCCTGCCGATGGGATGTGCGGAGTTTGGCGCTTATCTCTATGGCTGTTTATTAAGACATAATCCAAAAGATTCAAAATGGCTCAACCGCGATCGGTTTGTTTTGTCTGCAGGCCACGGCTCAATGCTGCTGTATTCCTGCCTCCATCTTGCAGGATTTAAGCTCTCAATGGACGACATCAAGCAATTCCGTCAGCTCAAGTCGTTAACTCCGGGCCATCCAGAATTCCATATCACCGACGGTGTCGAGGCAACAACTGGCCCTCTAGGTCAGGGCGTCGCTAATGCAGTCGGTCAAGCCTTAGGTCTGAAATTATTAGGAAAAAAATTCAATACAGAGAAATTCACTCTTTTTAACAGCAAGGTCTACTGTTTAGCAGGAGACGGCTGTATCATGGAAGGAATCTCATCCGAAGCTTCTTCGTTTGCTGGACATTTGGCCTTGGATAACCTTGTACTCATTTACGACGCCAATAAAGTGACATTGGATGGTTTTCTTGCAGAGTGTTGCTCAGAAGACACCAAAATGAGATACCGCTCTTATGGATGGGACGTTTACGATGTCGATGGGTACGACTTTGAACAGATGAACCAAGTGTTTACAGAGATACGTGGGTCACAAAAAAGACCGTGCCTCGTGATGATGCATACAATCATCGGGAAAGGATCCCCGAATAAAGCCGGGACGCATAAAGTCCATGGCAGCCCTTTAGGTCCAGAAGAAGTCGAAGCGACAAAAAAAGCTTTGGGGCTTCCTGAGGAAAACTTTTTTGTCGTCCCTGGGATTTATGAGTTTTTCAAAGATAAAGCCGAAGAGGGAGCCAAACTAGAAGCGGCCTGGCAAGAGACATTTAAAAAGTGGAGCGCAGCCAATCCAGAGCTAGCCAAAGATTTCAACAAGATGCTCCAGCATGAACTTCCTGCTGATCTAGAGCAAAAACTGGATGCTATTGAGATGAAATCGCCGCTTGCAAGCAGAACCTCTTCACAACTCGTGTTAGATGTGCTAGGTCCAATACTTCCTCAACTTTATGGAGGATCGGCGGATCTTTCCGGTTCTGACATGACAATGATGAAGAAGTTTCCACTCATTGCTGCAGACCATTTTGAAGGGCGCAATATTAAATACGGTGTCCGTGAATTTGCAATGGCAGCAGCGGCTACTGGACTTACCCAGACTCAGATGATTACACCGTATGTCGGCACATTTTTGACATTTTCTGACTACATGCGCAATGCCATCCGGCTCGCGGCTCTGTCTCATATCCAAGTGATCTATCAGTTCACGCATGATTCGATTTTCCTTGGAGAAGATGGTCCGACCCACCAACCGATCGAACATTTAGCAGCGCTGCGTGCTATTCCGAACCTTCATGTGATCCGTCCTGCGGATAATGCCGAAATGAAAATGGCATGGCTTGCGGCTTTAAAATATAAAGGCCCGACAGCTCTGGTGCTTTCAAGACAATCGCTGCCGGATATTCCAGGAACGCACGTCTCCTATGCACAGGGGATGGCAAGAGGCGCCTACATCATCAAAAAAGAAAAGAAGCAGCCGGACTTTACTCTTTTTGCAACAGGCTCTGAAGTTTCTTTAGCTTTTGATGTTGCAACTGCTTTAGAGAAACAAGGCAGATCTGTTCGTGTTATTTCCATGCCGTGCTGGGAGCTTTTCTGGAAGCAAGACGAAACGTATCGCAACTCTGTTGTCGGAGGCAATCTAGGGAAACGCGTCAGCATCGAAGCAGGCGTTAGCTTTGGCTGGCATCAGTGGATCGGCCACGATGGAATTGCCATTAGCATTGAAACATTTGGAGAATCTGCTCCTCAGGCGGAGCTTGCTGCAGAATTTGGTTTCACCGTTGATGCGATTTTAGCTAAGCTGCTTTCATGAATGATTTGCTCTTAAGAGCTCTTAAATGTGAAACCGTTCCACGGCCGCCGATTTGGCTCCATCGCCAGGCCGGCCGTTTTCTTCCAGAGTATCGCGCAATTCGTGCGGAGCATTCTTTCCGTGAGCTTGTCGGAACTCCTCAGATTGCTGCCCAGATCACTAAGCTTCCGATTGATCTCCTTGGCATGGATGCAGCGATTTTATTTTCCGATATTTTGGTGATTGCGGAAGTCTTTGGATTTACGTTTGATTTCTCTGATGGAAAGGGAATCAGTTTGAAAGAACCCGAAAAAGAAATAAGAAAAGATGTTCAAGAGACACTCTCTTATGTCGCCGAGACAATCCAGCTCTTGAAAAAAGACCTGAAAGTTCCTCTCATCGGATTTTGCGGTGGTCCTTACACCGTTTCCACCTACATGAGAAGAACGACTCCAGAATGGCTCGAAAAGATCACCACAGCGACGATTGAATATCTCCAGATGCAAATCAAGGCAGGCGTCGATGCGATCCAGATCTTTGATTCATGGGCAGGAAAATTAGAGCCTTTGGATTTCCAAACGGTAGCGTATCCTTACTTGAAGAAGATCGTTGATGCAATTAAACCTACAGGAATTCCGATCACGCTTTTTTGCCGAGGATCAACACGGTATATCAAAGAGCTTGTCTCTCTAGAGCCGACAGCGCTGGCATTTGATTGGGAAAAAGAGATGCATGAGCTGAGAAGAGAAGTTCCTGCGCATATTGCCATTCAAGGCAATCTCGATCCTGA